>NZ_JANZKZ010000006.1 GCF_025770725.1 Sulfurospirillum oryzae
TTTTAACTAAAGCAATTCCTTCTTCTTTGGTATTTTCTACTATTTTAGATTCTGTATCCACATTTCTAACCACTTCTGATGCGGTACGTGAGAGCTCCTCAGAAATGGAAGCATTTTCATTACTAATTGTTTTAGATTTTTTGACTATCTCATGGAGTTTTTCGATGAATTTATTGATATTACGAGAGACTTGAGCAAATTCATCATTAGCAGTGGCAGAAAGTCGTTGACGAAGATCGCCCTCTGAGCTTGAGAGCTCTTCTACCACAGTGTTGAGATTATCAAGAGGGCGAAGCAAGGCTTTAATTAACACGATCATCACTCCAATGGAGAGAATCAGCATGACAAGCCCCATAAGCATCAAGTCCCTAATTTGAGCACTCAAAAAGGCATAAGCAGTTTCTTTATCAAAGGTAATACCAGGAGTCCAGCCTGTCTCTGTTGATACCTTAAAGGCAAAAATTTTATTAGCACCTTGGAATTCATACTCAACAAATCCCTCTTTTTTTTCTTTAAACTCTTTACTCAGTGTTGATTCTGTACCGAGTAGCTCTTTTTTAGGGTGTGCCACAATCATTTTTTTTGTGTCAAGAAGCATTCCGTATCCACCGTTAAAGTTAACATCTCCAACGGCTTTTACTAAGGTTTCTAAGGGAAGATCAATACCTACAACACCGATCAAAGTATTGTTTTTCATAATAGGAGCCATCACGGTAACCATAAGCACTTTGGCAGTTGCGCCTACATAGGCATCGGTTATGCCGACTTTTCCTTCGCTTTTAGCCTGCTTATACCAACCCCGAGATCTTGGATCGTAACCTTCCGCTTTTTTCTTGCCGCTACCATAGATCATTTTGCCATCTTCAAAACCAGCGTATGATTCCATTGCATCGAATGTTTTAGTCATCTCTTTTAGCCTGGCTTCTAAATCAGCATCATCCATTGAATTAGTTAAAGAGCGTGCAGTACCAGCGACACCACTTTTTTTGGATGAGACCCAGAGATCAATATAGTCAGTGAGCGCATGTGATGCCATCTGTAGGCTAGCTTCAACTTGCACAACGCTATTTTTCTTTGTATCCATATAGCTAAATAAGCTAAATGTTCCTAAGCTTAAAAACATTAACACAGAGATGGTTAGAATGATTTTGGCTTTAAACGACATGCGCTTTCTCCTTAGTGGTGTAGAAGGTAATTAATATAATAAAGAATACACAATGAAATCATAATAAAAAGCTGTTATTTAAAGATTACATTATTTATGTAAGTTTAAACCAGAAAAGAGACTCTTACGAGACTTTTTTCTATAAAATAATGCATGAACAAAGAAGATGGCTACTAAAGAAACAACAAGCAAGATTTTGTTACAATCGCTTCTAAAACTACACGATGAGGATCTCTTATGTTACTTTTGACACCAGGACCAACTCCCGTTCCTGAAGCGGTACGTATGGCAATGGGTACACCTACGATTCACCATAGAACACCAGAGTTTGAGGCGATTTTTGAAAAAGCTAGAGGCTATTTAAAACAACTGTTTGATATGGAAGAAGTGTTAATGCTCGCAAGCAGTGGAACTGGGGCGATGGAAGCATGTGTTCTGCATTTGTGCCAAAGTAAAGCGATTGTCGTCAATTCGGGCAAATTTGGTGAACGTTTTGGCAAGATTTGCGCAGCGTACAATAAGCCATTTGTCGAAATCAAAAATGAATGGGATACACCTGTTAGTGTTGATGCCATTGTTGAGCTTGTTAAAAACGATGAAAGCATTGATGCTGTTTGTATGCAAGTGTGTGAAAGTGCGGGTGGACTTCGTCATCCTGTTGAAGCAGTTGCAAAAGCTGTTAAAGCCATTCGTCCTAACATCATGGTGATTGCCGATGGCATTACGGCTGTAGGTGTTGAAAAAGTCGACACGACCAATGTTGATGCACTCATTTCTGGAAGCCAAAAAGCGTTGATGCTTCCTCCGGGACTTGCATTTATTGGTCTGAATGCCAAAGCGTTAGAGATCATTGAAAATGGAGGCGTAGGTTACTATTTTAACCTCAAAACCGAACTTAAAAACCAACGTAAAAACACCACCGCATGGACAGCTGCAACAACGCTTGTGATTGGACTTGTTGCCATGTTTGAGCTCATTGAATCTGAAGGCGGTTTGGATAAACTTTATGCCGATACGGCAAAAAGAGCGTTAGCTACCAATAAAGCTTTGCAAGCTCTTGGGCTTCACATTTACCCAAAAGTGCCTGCTCATGCTATGAGTGCAGTGTTGCATGACGATGCGAGTAAAATCCGCAAAATTTTAAAAACAAAATATGGCGTTAATATGGCCGGTGGACAAGATCATATTAAAGATACACTCTTTAGAATCAACCACATGGGACTTGTGAATGTGTATGAGACGGCTTGGACGCTTAATGCTGTAGAGCTTGCACTTGCAGAACTAGGCAAACGCGCTTATGATGGAACTGCCAATAGGGTCTTTACCCAAGAATTTTACCAAGGTTAATAATGATTTATGAGCACGAGATACCCACGGGAAGTAAGCTTTATTTTGGAGAGAGTGCCAAGTTAAAGCGCAAGCTTGAAAATGTGGCCAGTGAACTTTTTTACGATGCAGGTTTTGAAGAGATTGTAACACCCTTTTTCTCCTATCATCAACACCAAAGCATTGATGAAAAAGAGTTGTTGCGTTTTTCAGATGAACAAAATCATATTGTCTCTCTAAGAGCTGATAGTACGATGGACGTGGTTCGTTTAAGCACCAAAAGGGTTGGTCGAAGTACCAATCATTCTAAATGGTTTTACATCCAGCCCGTTTTTCGCTATCCAAGTCATGAAGTGCATCAAATTGGTGCCGAGCTTATTGGCGAAGAGAATTTGAGCTTGAGTATTGCGACGAGCTTGTCCATCTTTGAGAAGTTTTCACTTAAACCACTTTTACATGTAAGCAATATTAATATCCCTAAAATCCTCTCTGAGATGCTGAGTTTAGACCTCAAAATCTTTGAAAAAGGGGAGCTTCAAAAGCTTTTGGCACTTGATATTCCATGGCTTACAAAGCTCACCTGTTTGCAAACACTCGACGAGCTTGAAGCAGTTATTAAAGAGGTTCCTGATGTGCTTAAAGTTGAGCTTGAAAAGCTGAAAACTCTTTCTGCTCATATTACTTATGATAATGTTGTCTTTTCACCGCTTTACTATGTGAAAATGCGCTATTATAATGCACTGTTTTTTAGATTTATTCATAAAAATTATACACTGGGTGTGGGTGGAAGTTATGACTGCGAGGGCATTGGCTCAAGTGGTTTTGGTCTTTACACCGATGATTTGATCGAAATACTAATTAAAAGAGATGGACAATAAAATGAAAGCTGATATGATCGTAGGAATTCAATGGGGTGATGAGGGTAAAGGCAAGATCGTTGATCTTTTAGCGCAGGATTACGATGTTGTATGCCGTTATCAAGGTGGTCACAACGCAGGTCATACGATCTGGGTTGATGGTGTACGTTATGCACTTCACTTGATTCCCTCCGGTATTTTAAATCCAAAAGCACTGAATGTCATTGGTAATGGTGTAGTTGTTTCCCCTGAAGCTCTCATTAAAGAGATGGCGCAGTTTGATAAACTAGAAGGTCGTCTTTTTGTGAGCGATAAAGCGCACATGATTCTTAATCATCACATTTTAATTGACCAAGCCAAAGAAAAACTACGAGGGGCTAAAGCCATTGGTACAACAGGACGTGGCATTGGACCAAGTTATGGTAGTAAAATAGAGCGTAGTGGACACCGTTTGGGAGAGCTTCGCGATACCAATAAGCTCGCTCTTGCTTTGGTTGAATTTTACGATGAGAACAGAGCACTTTTCAGTGCACTTGGTATTGTAACCCCTAATTTTGAAACATTGAAAAAAGAGTTAGATAGCTATGCAAAAGTACTTTTACCGTTTTTAACGGACACGACACACATGGTGTGGAGATGTTTGGATGAAAACAAAAAAGTATTGTTAGAAGGTGCTCAAGGAACAATGCTCGATATCGATCATGGAACCTATCCGTTTGTAACCAGTTCAAATACTATTAGTGCGGGTGCATGTGTAGGGCTTGGTCTTAATCCAAAAGATATTGGTAAAGTAACGGGCATTGTAAAAGCGTATTGTACCCGTGTGGGTAATGGTCCATTTCCTACGGAAGATTTTGGAGCTGAGGGTGATCAACTACGTGAAAAAGGGCATGAATACGGCACTTCAACAGGTCGTGCGCGCCGTTGCGGTTGGTTTGATGCAGTTGCTTGTCGTTATGCGAGCCGTATAAATGGATGTGATGATCTTTCCATTATGAAACTTGATGTTCTAGATGGCTTTGAAACCATTAAAGTCTGTGTTGCCTATGAAGTGAACGGCCAAAGAGTCGAGACATTGCCTGAAGATTTGGATAATGTTAAACCAATCTATGAAGAACTTCCAGGTTGGGAAAGTGTTGTGGGATGTCGTAAATTTGAAGATTTACCTGACTCTGCAAAAGCGTATCTTAAGCGCCTTGAGGTGTTAACAGGAACTAAAATAGGACTCATTTCTACCAGCCCAGATAGGAACGATACCATTATTCTATAATCTTTACATGTAAAGGTGTGAACGCATGAAAAGCCAGTTCTCTAAGATTGCTAAAATCCGAAAACAAAAACGTGATGCAATCGAAAGAGAGCTGCTTAAGAGTCAAAACAAAGAGCGAATGTTACACCATAAAATTACCGCTTTATTTGATGAAATTGCTGCCGTGCAGATGCCCAAAGAGGGCATGGTATCGGTGCTCATTATGGTGGGTGAGCAAAAAAATATTTTAAATCGTGAAAAAAAACATTGTGAGCAAGAACTTTTTGTCGTAGAGCGCAATACTAAAAAGCTTCAAGCAGAATACCAAAAAGCGCATGTGGAATATGAAAAAATTAAATACCTTGAAGAGCAAGAGCTTAAAGCGATGATGGACAAGATTAAACGCGAAGAACAGCTCTATTTAGATGAAATATCAACGATGTTATTTGCCGGTGAAATGAGTAAAAGAGGTAGAGGATGAAATATATTTGGATCTTATTGATAGGCACTTTACTTTGCGCAGAGACGATTGATTGTACTCAGGTCTTTGAAACGCGTAAAGGAGAGCTTTTGCGTGAAGTTGAGAAAATTGATGAAGCGCGCCAATCCTTTGAAGCCCTGCAAGGTGCAACCAATGCACTCTTTGAAAAACAAAAAACTGCTTTAAAAGAGAAAGAAAACAGTATTGCAAAAACAAAACAAGAGATTGAAGAAAAAGAGAAGCAAATTGCAGCAATGCTTGCTGAAAACAAGCGACTTTTAGATTTGGTTGAAGCGAAAAAAAGCGAAAAGATTGATGAAACTTATATAAAAATGAAAGATGCAGCCGCTGCTGCAATTATTGAAAAATTACCAATTCATGAAGGTGCGGCAATTATGTTTGGATTACCGGCCAAAAAGATTTCTCAAGTCATGGCAAAAATGAACCCTCAAGTTGCTTCAGATATTACACAACGCCTCAAAAAAGGTCCTCCTTTTGTGGATGACAACAAAACAAAAGAGTGACAAAACTCACCTCTCATTTCTCTAAACAGATATTTACCTTATGTTTGATACAATATGTGAAAATTCAGAAGTAAGGTTTATGGATGAAAATCAGATTGCCTCATGCCCCTTATATTGCCAATAAAATAGCGATTGATATTTTAAATTGTGGATTTGTTACCATGCTTAAGGGCTTAGAGCCTATTGTAAAAGTCGCAGAGGATTTGATTGTTGCCGATATTAAACAAGAGACTGCGCTAGAAGAGCGTGTAACAGAAATTTTGGAACAAAATGAAGATGAGATGGAGTTTCAACGCGTTGATCGCCGAAATATGTTTTGGTTGATCAAGAAAAAGTTAGCACGCGAGTTTGGTGTTATTTTGTCGTATGAAGATAGATACAACGAGATATCACATAAAATTTTAGAAACGTGCTGGAAAATGGGTTTGATTGAATACAATGTTACTGAAAACCGTGTAAAAAATGTTGTTTTTAATGCGATAGAGACGTATGTATCACATTTCCAAGCTATTGAAGATGAAGTGGCTGAGAAAATTTCAAACTATAAGCGAAAGCTAGTCCCTGGCTCAGAAGAGTATGATTTGATTTTTGAAAAGCTCTATGAAGAAGAGCTTAGAAGAAGAGGAATGTTAGTATGATGTTAAAACCTGTATGGATTTATCTTGAAAATGGCGTTTTCTTAGAAGCAAAAAGTTTTGGCTTTGAAGGTTCAAAAACAGGAGAGATCGTTTTTAATACCTCTATGAGCGGTTATCAAGAGATTATGAGTGATCCAAGTTATGCAGGACAGTTTGTTGTTTTTACGATGCCTGAAATTGGTATTGTTGGAACCAATGACAATGACATGGAAAGTAACACCATTTACGCAAGTGGAATGTTTGTACGAAGTTTGAACGAAATGCCTTCTAACTTTAGATCTACAGACACATTGCCGTCATTTTTGAAAAAATATCAAAGTATGGGTATTTGTGATATTGACACACGTTATTTGACTAAAATGATTCGAGATAACGGTCCTAAAATGATGATCGCATCGACTGAAGTGAGTGACCCTGAAAAGCTCAAAGCTATGCTCTTAGCTAGCCCTCGTATTGAAGAAGTCAATTATATTGAAAAAGTAAGTACCTCAAAACCTTATTTACATGTAAACGGGGTATGGGATGCAGAAGCCCAAGCTTACAATGCAACCCCAAAACGAATTGGTAAGAAAATTCTTGCTGTCGATTTAGGTATTAAACGCAATATCCTAAATGAACTATGCGAAGTAGGGTTGGATGTTGAAGTTATTCCTCACAATTTTAATGCTGATGAAGTGATTGCACGTTATAAAAAAGGCGAGATTCACGGAATTTTCTTATCCAATGGCCCTGGTGATCCGCTTATTTTAAAAAATGAAGCAGCAGAAGTAAGTAAAGTAATTGAGGCAAAAGTGCCTATGTTTGCCATCTGTTTAGGGCATCAATTACTCTCTATTGCGCATGGGTATCCAACGTATAAGCTTAAATTTGGACAGCATGGTGGTAATCATCCTGTTAAAAATATAAAAAGCAATATTGTAGAAATTACAACACAAAACCACAATTACAATGTACCTGATAACATCTGTCAAATTGCACGTATTACACATGTCAACCTTTTTGACAACACCATTGAGGGACTTGAATATAATGACTCTCCAATTTTCTCTGTACAGCATCATCCAGAGGCGAGCGCAGGTCCACAAGAGAGTAGATATATTTTCCAAGAGTTTGCCAACAGATTATAAATACCTTTCTGAAAAAGGTAAAGCACCAAAGGTGCGCGGGCTTTCCGCCAAGGAAAACTTAGCGTTAGCGTAGCTTTCAAGGCTTTGCTTTGAAAGCGTGTTAAGAGTTCTGTAAGAACTTTAAATAAATGGAGCAATGCCATTAACGCCATCGATATTACAGCAATCATCAGTGTTGCTTTTCTAGGAAGCTTAGGGCATTGCATCGGTATGTGTGGAGGGTTTGTCATGGCGTATAGTAGCGCTAAGATTGACACTTCCACTTCTTCATTAAGACAATTTTTGTGTCATCTCACTTACAATTTAGGCAGAATTAGCTCTTATACACTCTTAGGAATGCTTTTTGGTGCTCTTGGAAGTGTCTTTACTTTTTCTTCTCACATCAATGGTTATTTTTATTTTGTGATTGGTATTATGATGGTCCTCATGGGATTCTCGATGATGGGGAAAATAAAATTTCTAACTTCGCTAGAAGCAACGATTGCTTTTAATCCTTTCATTAAAAAAGTTTTCTCTCATCTTATTCACTCCAATAGCATAGCAAGTTTTTATGGGCTAGGACTTCTGAACGGCTTTTTACCCTGTGGTTTGGTTTATTTTTTCTTAGCCGCAGCTGCTACCTCAGGTTCTTTTCTTTTTGGTGGATTAACCATGGTGATGTTTGGACTTGCAACAATGCCAGCAATGCTTGGACTTGGCTTTGTTGTAGGCTTCTTAAAAGGAAGCGGATTTCGAGAAGTGATGATTAAAATAGCATCTTTAATTATTATAGGTTACGGTATCTATATGACGTATCTTGGTTATAGTGCGGCAATAGCATGAAGTTAGAACAATACCAGAGTGCGATTGAAAGCAGTAATATCATCTCTAAAACCGATATTTTTGGCATTATCACGTTTGTTAACGATGAGTTCTGCAAGATTTCTGGTTACACTAAAGAAGAGTTGGTAGGGAAAAATCACAATATTGTAAGGCATCCTGATGTACCTGCCTCAACCTTTAAACAGCTATGGCAAACGATCCTTCAGAAAAAAACCTATAAATCAACGGTTAAAAATTTAGCAAAAGATGGTAGCACTTTTTATGTCAATACAACAGTTTTTCCTATTTTAGATGAAAATGGCGATATTGAAGAGTTTATTGCTATTCGTTATGATGTAACAGAAAGTGTGCGTTTAAGTGAAGCGTTAATCGCTAAAGATGAGGAGCTAGAACAGCTCAATAAAACGCTAGAGCAAAGAGTTAAAGAGCAGACCAAAGCTTTGAGAATACTCAATCAGACCTTGGAAGAGCGCGTGCAAGAAGAGGTGGAAAAAAATAGAGAAAAAGATCGATTCTTATTTCAGCAATCACGTCTTGCTTCCATGGGTGAGATGATCGCTAATATTGCACATCAATGGCGACAGCCACTCTCTGAGCTGAATATAACGCTTTATAAAATGAATAAGCTCTACCGTCGTCAAAATGATGGTAAAGACATAGAGTTTGAAGACAGTTATGCTCATGCAAAAAAGATTATCACCAAAATGTCTGAAACGATTGAAGATTTTCGTCATTTCTTTAGCCCCGATCGTCAAAGTGAGTATTTTTCCCTTAGCCAAGTTGCAAAAGAAGCCGTAGACATTATGAGAGGGACACTTGAAAAAAATGAGATTGAGATTAAGATAGAGATAAAGCATGATGCAGCAATCAAAGGTTATTTCAATGAATTTTCTCAAGTTCTGATAAATTTAATGAATAACACAATTGATGCATTTTCACACAATAAAATAAAAAATAGATTAATTTATATTGAAATTGACACATTAGGGCAAGGAGATGCTATAATTAAAGTCTGCGATAATGCTGGTGGAATTGAACCAACTATTTTAGATAAGATTTTTGAACCTTATTTTACAACAAAGCACGCAAGTGCAGGGACAGGATTAGGGCTCTATATGAGTAAGATGATTATCAATAATAGCATGAAAGGATTTATCGTTGCAGAAAATTGCAATGATGGCGTTTGTTTTACCATTACTATTCCAGCAGAATTGAGTGAAAAGGAAGAGCAATGAGTGGATTATCAAAATTGACGGTTTTGTTTGTCGAGGATGAAGAATATCTAAGAAATGCTTTAGAAAGTGCAATTGGAGATGAATTTGCCAAGTTTATTGTTGCACGCGATGGCGATGATGGATTGAAAAAGTTTAAAAAATATAAGCCAGATATTGTTGTAACTGACATTATGATGCCTGTAATGGATGGCTTAATGATGGCTAAAGAGATCAAACACATCTCAAAACAGACCCCAATTGTTATTTTAAGTGCATTTAGTGAAAAAGAGCGCCTTTTAGAGGCAATTGATGTAGGTATTGATAAATACTTAATTAAACCTATTGATCCAGATGAGCTTCTAAAAACACTACAGTTTGTTTCCAAAGAGATGTTAGATCAAAGTGATAGTGTCGAACTTGGTTTCGGGTATCAGTTTGACAAAAGCAGACGTGTTCTTGTTAAAGAAGGGAAAACAATCTTTTTAACAAAGAAGGAGTTACTTTTTATCTCAATCTTAGTTAAAAATTTAGGTGTATTCGTTCTTCATGAAGAGATTAAAAAGTATGTTTGGACAAACAAAAAAGTAACAGATTCAGCCATCCGTACTTTTATTAAACGAGTGCGTGAAAAAACTGACAAAGAATTTATCAAAAATATCCCCGGTCTTGGCTACAAAATCAATACGCAAGAACGATAATTTCATCGTTCTTGTAACTTCAATATTTAATATTTCCTTAACTTTTTTTATTTAACACAAATTTAATCTTCTTAAGCTTCGTTGTAGATTTGCTGCACTATAATTCTTACATTATGTGATATTTTTGTGACATAAAAACACAAGTAGGAGGAATTGATGCAGGCTAGAGATGCATTGAACTATGACTATTCAGTAGCCAAATGTTTTACCTACGCAGCGATTCTATTTGGAATCGTTGGTATGTTAATAGGCGTTGTTATCGCCTATCAAATGGCTTTCCCTGAGTTGAATTACTTGGCGGGTGAATATGGTACTTACAGTCGTTTAAGACCATTACACACTTCAGGAGTAATTTTTGGATTCTTACTAAGCGGAATCTTTGCAGCATGGTACTATATTGGGCAAAGAGTACTCAAGGTTTCATTGGCAGAATCAAAATTTTTGATGTTCATTTCAAAGCTTCACTTTTGGCTTTATATGATCCTAATGGTTATCGCAGTTGTTACCCTTTTTATGGGTATTTCTACTTCAAAAGAGTATGCAGAGCTAGAGTGGCCTTTGGACATTCTTGTTGTTGTTGTATGGGTGCTTTGGGGACTTAATATTTTTGGTCTCATTGGTATCAGACGTGAAAAGACTCTTTATATTTCTATATGGTATTTTATAGCAAGCTTCTTAGGTGTAGCTATGTTATATCTTTTCAATAATATGGAAGTTCCAACATATTTTGTTGCAGGTACAGGAAAATGGTATCACTCTGTTTCTATGTATGCAGGCTCAAATGATGCAATGGTTCAATGGTGGTATGGCCATAATGCGGTAGGTTTTGTTTTCACAGTGCCTATTATTGCGATGATTTACTACTTCTTACCAAAAGAATCTGGACAACCCGTTTTCTCTTATAAACTTTCACTCCTTTCTTTCTGGGGTTTGATGTTTGTTTACCTTTGGGCAGGTGGACACCACCTTATTTACTCAACAGTGCCTGACTGGGTACAAACAATGGGTTCAATTTTCTCAATTATCTTGATTCTTCCATCATGGGGTAGTGCGATTAACATTCTCCTTACCATGAAAGGACAATGGGGTCAACTCAAAGAGAATCCATTGGTTAAATTGATGATTTTTGCTTCAACTTTCTATATGTTCAGTACACTTGAAGGTCCAATCTTATCGATTAAATCTGTTAATGCACTTGCGCACTTTACAGATTGGATTCCAGGACACGTTCATGATGGTACACTTGGTTGGGTTGGCTTTATGACAATGGCAGCATTGTTCCATATGGCACCTCGTATGTTTAAGCGTGAAATTTACAGTAAAAAATTGATCGAAGCACAATTCTGGATTCAAACAACAGGTATAATACTCTATTTCTCAAGTATGTGGATTGCAGGTATTACTCAAGGTATGATGTGGAGAGCAACGGACCAATTTGGTAACCTTGCTTACTCATTTATTGATACTGTAACGGTACTTATTCCATATTATGCTATTCGTGCAACAGGTGGTTTATTGTATCTTATCGGTTTCTTCATGTTCACTTACAATATGTATAAAACAATGACTGCAAGTAAAGCAATTGAGTCTGAGCCTCAAAATGCTTCACCTATGGCAGCGTAAAAGGAGGATAGGATTATGTTTCATTGGTTAGAAAGAAACCCATTCTTTTTTGCGGTAGGTGTATTTTTGGTAATTGCGTATGCGGGTGCTGTAACGATTTTGCCTGATTTTATGGAGACAGCGCGTCCCGTAGTCGGTACAAAACCTTATACGGTGCTTGAATTAGCAGGTCGTCAAGTCTATATTAAAGATAGCTGTAATGCATGTCATTCACAACTTATTCGCCCATTCAAATCAGAGACTGACCGTTATGGTATGTACTCTTTAAGTGGTGAGTATGCTTACGATAGACCATTCCTCTGGGGTTCTAAAAGAACAGGTCCAGACTTGATGAGAGTTGGTAACTATCGAACAAGTGATTGGCATGAATATCACATGCTAGAGCCAAAAAGTGTAGTGCCAGGTTCTATTATGCCAGCATACAAACATATGTTTAAAAACAATGCTGATATTGATACTGCGTATGCAGAAGCATTGACCGTAAAAAAAGTTTTCAATGCTCCTTACGATCAACCTAATATGCCTAAACTTGGTACGCATGAAGAGGCTAAAAAAGCTGTCATGGAAGAAGCCGCACTTGTTGTAGCTGACATGAAGAGCCAAGAGGTAAAGGAAGCGTTTAAACGCGGTGAGATCAAAGAGATTGTGGCACTTATTGCCTATCTCAATAGATTAAAGTAAGGTGTTAACGGTGAGTATGGAAACAATTAGAGAGATTCAAGCTTATGCCTATATAGTGGCAACAATTTTTTTGGTCGTGATGATGTACAGTTATTTGTATCACCTTTATAAGGCTGAAAAAAAAGGTACGCGAAACTATGAGCAATATGGCAATATCGCACTACACGATAATATTGATGATGCTCCAATTGAAAACCGTACTCCATCAAATAAAGAGAAAGAATAAAGAGGAGCGATAAATGAATTGGCTGAATGACAATGTAAATGCGTTATCATTGCTTGGTGCAGCAGCAATTTTAATTCTCAGTGCTTTTATTATTGGTAAGTATTTGAAACAAATGAAAACCGACAAAGGTAGCGGAGAATTAGCAAAAGAGAATTGGGATGGCATCGGAGAATATAAAAATGCACTTCCTATTGGTTGGGCACTCTCCTTTGTAGGAACTATTGTGTGGGCAGCATGGTATTTTCTTGCAGGGTATCCTCTTGCTAGTTATTCACAACTTGGTGAATACAATCAAGAGGTAAAAAGTTACAATACAAAATTCGAGAGTAAATTTGCCAATCCTGATAAATCAACTCTCATGAGTATGGGTGAAGGCGTTTTCTTAGTCCAATGTGCTCCTTGTCATGGCGTTACTGGAGATGGAATGAACGGCAAAGCACTTAACCTTTCAAAATGGGGTAGTGAGGCAGCAATTGTTGCTTCAATTCTCAATGGTGCTAAAGGTTCAAACTATCCTCTTGGTGAGATGCCAGCAGGATTATTGGATGCTGAAAGTGCGCAAGCTGTTGCAGCTTATGTGATGCAAGAGATTTCTGTTGTTAAAAAAACAAAAAATCCTGCTTTAGTTGAAAGCGGTCGTGCCCTTTGGGCAACATGTGCAGCATGTCATGGTGAAGACGGTAAAGGTATGGCAGGAAGTGCTGCTGACCTTAGTGTTTACGGTGATGCTAAATTTGTTGTCAATGTCCTTGGTATGGGTAAAAAAGGAATGATTGGTAACATGCCTAAATTCAATGATGGACGTTTAACAAATGTTCAAAAAACAGCAGTTGGCACTTATGTCAGCTCTTTAGCTAAATAAGGATTCGTCAATGGAAAATACAAATCGAAACGTATTTGCGCTAAATGGCATTACAGGAATGTTGATTGCAACAGTCTTATTGCTTTCTATCCTTGGAGTACTCACTTTCTTTGGATTAAAAGCACAACAAGCGGTGGCTGATAAACCTTATAAAATTACTGATCCACAAGCACTTCAAATGAAAGATGCTGCGAATGCGAATCAGAAAGTTATAGCGAAGTAAGGGGTAGGAAATGGCTGAAAATATGGATAAAATCATTGTCGTTGGATTGGTATTTATTGCTGCAATTGCAGCGTGGGCAGTACTAACGCAGCACCACTTGTTCATCGGTTAATGAATAGTTTATTACACGTAAAAGCAAAGAAGCTATGGCTTCTTTGCTTTATTGTCTTATTTCCTCTTGGGATTTTTGCCAAAGATTTTGTTATATATGATGATATTTTGGAAGAGAGAACGGCTCAGAAAATTGAAGAGATGGGCAGTGAACTTTTTAATAAAAGTGGCGTCAAAGTCATTTTAATTGCCAAAAAAAATGGTGGTGAAAATATTCTCACCTATGAGCAAAACTTTGCCAAAGATCTAAAACCTCCGTATGCTCTTTTAACCCTTTTTCAAGCGGAGCAAAAAGTAGATGTATATTATTCCGCAGGCCTTGAAAAAGAGTTTGATAAAGAAGCACTCCTTTCACCTCTTCCATGGAAAGGAACCATTATTCCATTACTTACCTCAAAGAAGCAAGAGGTTAGCGTAGGCCCTGCATTGCTCAATGGGTATGCTGAACTTGTTGAAGAGATTGCAAAGTACCGTAAAATAGAGTTAGAGAGTGCTATTGGGAGTGCCAATAAAACAACGATTAATATTGTACGACTTGTGTTGTATAGCTTTATGGCTTTTGTTGTCGTATTCATCATTTATAAAAGGATAAAAAATCGTGGATAAAACGAAAAGTGAACACACTTATTACCCTCATGTTGTTATTGGAATGATTTTAGGATGTGTCGTTGCGTGTGCTTATACGATTAAAATTGCTACAGACAATCCTGTTGAAATGGATACCTTTTATATGGAGAAATACCAAAAGGTGGATCAGGACATCAATCAGATTTTAGAGCTTCAAGACAAATTTAACGCCAAGTTTGATCTTGCGTATTCGACTGAAAAGTTTAATATGGGACAAAATAGTATTACGCTCAAATTGACCGACAAAAATGGTCAAGCAATTGATAATGCAACGATTACAATGATGCTTTCTCGTCCTGATAGCAACAAAGAGAATAAACAACTCAGCCCTTCTAAAGTTGAGAATGGGAACTACACTTTTGGACCTTTTGAGATTACAAAGCCAGGTCGCTGGCAGATTCTCAGTAAGATTGAGGTTGGTGAATTTAAAGGCTATCACAAAAACGAAGCTTATTCATTTAAGTAAATATTAGGGCACGTTGTTAGTCAATAGCGTGCCACTCATTTTCTTTCATTTTGACATAAAAATTCTTCTCAAATCTTTCCTTTGTTATAATGCTTACCATCAAATATGAGTGAGGAAAGATGCTAGAAGTTTTTGCAACAAGTCGCGCGGTACGCTCTTTCTATGACACGTTTTTAGATGCCAATACCCTTCTTCCCAAAGCCATCACCATTGCAGAATTAGAGCAAAAAGCCGTTCTTGTGCCACATCATTCCTTAGTCGATGAAGATATGCGTGTACTTCTCATGCAGGAGGCTTCGCGCTTTACCAAATTTGAACTTCTTTATATTGAACGTGAATTTTTCACGTTTTTGAAAAACTCAAGCTATCTGTTTCGTTTTTTTGAAGAACTTAGCCACGAAAAAGTGGCACTTGATGCGTTGTTGAGTGCCGATACGTATGAGCACTATGCCGAACACTTGGAAGTGTTGCAAACGCTTTTAAAACACTACAAAGCACTTTTATCAAAGCATAGCTTGTATGACCGCATCACGCTTCCTGAATGCTATGAACTCAATGTTTCATACATTCGCTCCTTGGGGGCTGTTCGTATTCATTTAGAGGGCTTTTTGAGCCGTTTTGAGGTGGAGCTTTTAATCCAAATTGCAGAGCTGATTCCTTTATATGTAAATGTTACTATTAATGCTTACAATCAAAAAATGGTATTACTGTTTGCGGATCTTGGTATCGCATTGGAGCAAAACAACACCTATGAGATCAATCTCGCCACGAAAGAGATTTTACATGTAAACCCTCAAAATGCTTCCAATCAAGATATTCAAGCGTATGGTTTTTCATCGCGCCTCGCGCAAATGGGGTATGTGCAAAGTGCCACAGCTCAGTTTGTGGAAGAGGGTTTGAGCCCAGAAGAGATTGTGGTGGTTTTGCCGGATGAGCGTTTTGCTGAAGTGTTGCGCCCGTTTGACACATGGCATAATCTCAACTTTGCGATGGGCATAAGCTTGAAACAGAGCCAATTTTATCAAAAACTGAGTGCCCTTGAAAAGGCAATGCGCAATGACGAAATCGAAGATCATCTCCGCGTTACGCGCTTAAAAATAGAACCCGAAATCATGGTTACATGTAAAGAGATTTGGCATCAAAAAGTCTCCCACGAAACGGCGATGAGTTTCTTTGAAACATTGCTTTCCTGTGATGCCAAAGAGCAGCAAAATCCTCTCTTTCAAGAAGCCTTTTTTGCTTTTACCCACTTTTTAAAACATGCACCCTCTCTTCGTTTTGAACAAGTCACCAAACTCTTTTTAAACCGTCTTGCAGTGCTGAGTCAAGATGATGTTCGAGGTGGAAAGGTCACCGTGCTCGGTGTGCTTGAAACCAGAGGTGTGTCCTACAAAGGCGTTATTGTTCTTGATTTTAACGATGAGTTTGTGCCCAAGCGGAGCCAAAAAGACCTTTTTCTCTCTTCGGCAGTTCGCGCACATGCTGGGCTTCCCACCAAGAGAGATCGCGAAAATTTACAACGCTATTACTACCATCAGCTTTTCTCGCGTGCGCAGAAAATTGCCATTGCCTATGTGAAAAATGAGACAAGTATGCCTTCACGCTTTTTAGATGAGCTTGGCTTTAATACAACCGTTATGGCAGATGAAAAAGCATTGCAACCGCTTCTGTTCGATGTCAATGCTTCCAAAACGCTTTACGATCAGCCTTTCATCGATGCACCTTACGATCTTAAAGCGTTTCCCCTTTCGGCAACAAAGCTCAAGATACTGCTTACATGTAAACGGCAATTTTACTTTCGTTACATCCAAAGGCTTAAAGAGGCGAAGATGCCAAGTGCTCAAATTGATGAGCAAGTCATTGGCTTGACGCTTCATAAAGTGCTTGAAGATGCGATTTGCGATGAAGTACTGTTGGATGAAAAGAGCCTTTATGCCAAACTTGAAATGCTTTTAAAAGAGAACAATCACCATGAAGTCTGGGGTTACTTTGTCGATGTCTGGCTTCAAAAACTTCGCCCGTTTATGCACAATGAGATCCGTCGCTTTGATGAGGGCTTTCGGGTTTTCAAAAAAGAGTTTGTGCATGCCGTACCGTATGAGGGTTTTATATTGGAAGGGCAGATCGATCGTATTGATCAAAAAGGAGATGAGCTGTTTGTCATCGACTATAAAAGTGGGAAAGTGCCAACGACGAGCGAGCGAACACTAGAAAGTACTACCGATTTTCAGCTGGTCTTTTACGCGTACATTGCAAGTTCATTAGGTAGGGTTGGAGGCGTTTATTATTACGATCTCAAAGAGGGTATTTTAGTACCTGAAAACTTTTTGGAAGAGAAGAAAGCGCTTTTACATGTAAAACTACAAGAGCTATCCAAACCGATCAATGGCTACGAGTTGTGCGAGGAGATCAAACATTGCAGGCTTTGTCCTTACGTGCAGTTGTGCGGACGTGAGGAGCAGATATGAATCTAAGTGCTTATTTAGCACTCGAAGCCAGTGCGGGAAGTGGAAAAACCTTTGCTCTCAGTGTTCGTTACCTCTCCCTTTTGTTTATGGGTGCGAATCCACAAAAGATCGTCGCACTCACCTTTACCAATAAATCTGCAGCAGAGATGAAAACGCGCATTTTTGAGACGCTTAAACACTTAGAAGAGAAAGATGAATTAGAGGCGATTTGCGTGCAAACGGGCAAGTCAAAAGAGACGTTACTCTTTGAGAAAGAGCGTGTCATGCAAACTTTGCTGCAAGCCGACATCAAGATCTCGACACTGGACTCTTTTTTCTCTTTGATTTTGCGCCATTTTGCGTTACATGTAGGGTTACAACCCGACTTCAAAGTGGGGCAAAATGGGCTTGATGAGGAGCTGGTGGAGCGTTTCATCAAAGGGTGCAAAAGCAAAAATCTCTACAATGCCCTAATCGCTTTTAGCATTAACGAAGATAAGAAGCTAAATGATCTTTTTAGCCTGCTAGATATGCTGTATCAGAAGAAATCAGAGCTTGACATTAGCACCTTAGATGAGGGACATTACCCATCCTTAAAACCGTGTTTGGATATTTTAGAGCACATCAGGGACTATTTTGAGCAAAGTGGACTCTCCGCGCGTGGGCTTGCGACACTCAAAGCGGACACACTAAGCGATTTGCTTTCCAAGAAGTATTTGGAGCGTGAAGACTTTGGGTATTGGGACTATAAAAAGTATGCCAATGAGACAACCGATGCACTTTTGCGAGAACTCAAGCAGGCTTTAAATGTTTATGTCAATGCCAAGGAGGCATACTTTTTAGGACAGCTGGGCAAACTCTTTGCCATTTACGATGAGAGTCTGCGAAGCTTAATGAGCGAGTATGGTGAGCTTCGTTTTGATGACGTGACCAATCTGCTTTACACCCTTTTGCGTCAGGAAATTAGCAAAGATTTTCTCTATTTTCGCCTTGATGGGGTGATAGAGCACCTACTGATCGATGAGTTTCAAGACACAAGCATTGTGCAGTATCAGATTCTTCTGCCACTCATTGAAGAGATACGCGCAGGGCAGGGCGTAAAAGATTTTAAAACACTCTTTTTTGTAGGTGATGTGAAGCAGTCGATCTACCGATTTCGCGGTGGGGCTAAAGAGCTGTTTGGGTACGCTAAAAAGAGTTTGCACTTAGACGTGAATGCGCTCGATACGAATTACCGCAGTACCGAGCAAGTTGTTAATTTTGTCAATGAAATCTTTACATGTAAAATCAAAGGCTATGAAGCGCAAAAGGTTGCCAAAGCCACGGGTGAGGGCTACATCAATGTGCGCATTGAAGAAATGATTGAGCCTTCTGTTTTAGAGGCGATTGCTTTGCTTCTAAAAGAGGGTGTTAAGCCCAAAGACATCGCACTTTTGGTGCATACGAACAAAGATGCCAAAGTCTTTAAAGCGTTGGTGCAAGAGCAGTTTCCCGCTTTTCATGTAAGACTTGAGGCGACCTTGAAACTCATTGAAGTGCGCTCCATAAAAGCCATCATTGCGTTGCTTAAATACCTCTATTTTGGCGATGAACTTTACAAAGCAGCGTTTCTAGCTCTTTGCGGCAAGACGTGGGATACACCGCTCTCTCGTAGCGGATGGGATTTAGACGCGACGCCACTCGTTTTGGTCGAAAAAATCATTAAAACCTATGGACTGTTTGATGGGAGTGCTGATCTGCTCAGTTTCTTAGAAGTTGCCAGTCGTTATGAAGAGATCGAGAGCTTTTTATTTGCGCTGGATGAATTGAGCGATGAAGCCAAAAGTGAAGATGTGGATGGTTTGCGTGTCCTCACCGTTCACAAGTCCAAGGGTTTGGAGTTTGAGCATGTCATCGTGTGTGATCGTTTGAGTCGCGACAACAATCGAAGCGATACGATTTTATTTAGCTACGATGAGGTGGACATTAAAGGGCTTTATCTGACCATGGGTGGCAGAGAAGCCGTTGATGCGGTCTATGCCAAAGCTAAAGAGCAAGAGAGCGTTTTGATGTACGAAGACAGGCTCAATGCGCTGTATGTTGCCTTCACGAGAGCGAAGCGTTCACTCTTCGTCTGTGCCAAAGCGCAAAACAGTGCGTTTGAGATGCTGGAACTGAGTACAACAGAACGAGGCGTGATCGGCGTTTCTACCAAAGAGACACCGCTTATTCCAAGCACGATGAATGTCTATCAGCCTCAGCGTTATGGCGCGCAAGAGGTGGCAAGTGCGCCGGAAGTTGAGGGCGAGAGCGCTGAGATTGCTTCCATTACGTTTGGTATTGCACAGCACTATTTGTTGGAGATGCTAGACAGTTTTGATGAATCTTCGCTAAAGAGAGCATACATCGCACTGCAAAACCGTTTTGCACCGCTTTTGGATGAGCCAACCTTGCAAGCGATCTATCAGCGTGGCGAAAAATTGATTACATGTAAAGCCTTTTTGGATTTGATCGAGGGGGCAAAAATCTATAAAGAGCAACCGCTTATTTACCAAAAAGAGCGTAAGCAGATCGATCTTTTGTTGGAATTTCCCGATCGCATTATTGTCATTGATTACAAAAGTTCGAAAAAGCAGAGTGCAAAACACCAAGCACAAGTGAAGCTCTATCAAGACGCACTTTCTACGATTTATAATTTACCTGTGGAAGCGTATATTTGCTATTTACAAAACGATGGCGTTGAACTTGTCAAAAGCTTATAGTACACTTAATTTAAGTAGTATTTAAGTATATTTTGATTAAACTTGCACTTCGTTAAATAAATACGTCAAAGGTTATGACAGATGAAAGCTACACAAGCGATTAAGCCAAGCGAAGTTAAACGCGACTGGATCGTAGTGGATGCTGCTGGTAAGAGATTTGGTAAAGTCCTTACAGAAGTAGCAACACTGCTCAGAGGCAAACATAAACCTTATTTTACTCCAAATGTTGATTGTGGCGATTTCGTTATCATCATCAATGCGGAAAAAGTAGAGTTTAGTGGAACAAAATTAGACACAAAATTGTATCACAGACACACAGGATATTTCGGTGGCGTTAAAACTGAAAAATTGGGTGATCTTTTGAACAACAACCCAGCGAAATTGTACAGACTTGCGGTAAGAGGCATGTTACCTAAAACAAATCTTGCTAAAGAGATGATCAAAAAGCTAAAAGTATATGCCGGTAGTGAGCATCCACATACAGCGCAAGTTAAAGCAGAGGTAAAGTAATATGGCAAAAGTATACGCAACTGGTAAAAGAAAAACAGCTATCGCTAAAGTATGGGTAAGCGCACCTGGTAAAGGTTCAATCACTGTTAATGGTATTGACTTTGAAGCGTGGCTTGGTGGTCATGAGACCATTAAAAAACGTGTTCGTCAACCACTTGCTCTTACAAAACAAGAGACAAGCTTTGACATCGTAGCTTCTACTCAAGGTGGCGGTTATTCAGCTCAAGCTGATGCTGTTCGTCACGGTATTTCTAAAGCGCTTGCAGCAATGGACGCTGACTTTAGAGCGATCCTTAAACCTTATGGTTTATTGACTCGTGACTCAAGAATTGTTGAGCGTAAAAAATACGGTCGCAAAAAAGCAAGAAGAAGTCCTCAGTTCTCAAAACGTTAATCGTTTCTTTACAAAAGTCTTTCGAGACTTTTGTACTTTATGCAAGGGATTTTCCCTTGCATTTCTCTCCTTCAATCTTTCAAAAACTTTAATTTCAAAAAGAGTATTATTTAAAACATCAATATATGTTCACCAATAAGGGTAATGATGTTACTTCGATACAGTATTTTTATCTTCGTATTATGTTCACTTTTTGCAAGTGATACCCCAAATAGTGTTTCTGCTGAAAAGCTTATTGCTGCACATGAGAAAGCGTTGCAAGAGTATGCTCGCACAGAGGAAACTTATGCTTACAATCGTTTACGCAATACTATTAAAGTGTTAGAACCGTTTGATTTACTGCATATTCAAAGACCTGAAAATCTTTCGTCGAAACGATTTGCACACATTTTGAATGATTATGCTTTTTTTCTGGTAAAAAAAATTGAGCGCTCAGAAAATAGATTAAGTGAAATTTCTCATTCTGAATATCGAAGTTATCTTATACAGACAGGACAGTATGACGAAGCGATAGCCCTTTACCAAAGAGCAATTGCGGAAGATCCATTGCGTGCTATTGTCTATCTCAATCTCGCCGATACATTGCGTAAAAAACTCTCAACTCTCAATACCTATCAAGAAAAGGTAGAACTTACAAAGGAGGTTAAAAAAGCCTATCTTGAGTATAAAAAACTGAGTCAAAAAACGACTCCTTGGATAGATGATTTTTTACATTTTAATCTTGTTGATACTCCTCCTCACGATATTTGTGAGTATATAGTAGATTATGCCAACAAAGGACGGCTTAAAGAGGTATATGGAAGTGGGAGATCGGTAGAAAAAGAAGATGGCAATGGCTTTTTTCAAGTTGAAATTGCACTTATAGGAAGCTTCGGATTTGAAGATGCATATTTTTTCGATAAAGCAATCGATAAAGAAATATCTATAGGTACCGAAATCTTAGATTTTCAAAATTCTCATTCAAATAATATCAATCCTGTCCCTTTTTATGACCAGCAGTATCTGCTCTTTTCCGCTGATGGGGAATTTGTGGATAGTGTATTTCCTATAGGAAAGAGATATCAAGGAGCAAAGAAATGTATTTTTAAAAATGAAATTTCGTATAAATTTTCTTCTCAATCAGATCCTGTTTTATGTCCATTGCTTGAAACAGACAAGCACCCACCTTTTATTGAATTTAAGGAAGAAAAGTTTTCTCAAGGAGTATTGAGGATTCCTTCGAAAAAACAAGTAAATAATGTAAAGGAAATTACCTATGAAACAATTGCACTTGAAGATTCTATAAAAGTTGCAAGAATAGATATTTTCAACAATGGAACAGAAGAGATCGTGCATGAAAAATCAGCCACGCATTGGTTAAAAAATATGAAGTATAGAATTTTTAGTATATTGGATGCAAAGCATCACTATAGAGAGAGTTGTACAACTAAAGAGGCTATTTTATTGTATGAAATGGAAAACATATATGTTGAATCAGATAAATCAGGAGAGTGTAGCTTTATAATGCCTCCTTATTATTTAGGCAATGATACGGGGTGGTTTATATATAATGGAATTACATATTATGAGACAAAATTTCCTAAAAATATTCCTTTGTCTAAGCAACATGAATTTTTCAATGTTGCCTATATCAAGGACGGGCAAGTCCATAAAGCATGTGAAGCTGTGTTTGATAAAAAAGTTAAAATCATCGATAATCCTAAATAATATAAAAGGGAAGAATAGATGTTACTCTTCCCTAATAACTCGCCAATTCTTGAATCAATACTTTCACTTCGTCTTTATCAAAAAAGAGATTGAACTCTAACTCTTTGGCAAACACTTTAAGTAACGCAATTTTTTTCGTTTGGCGCTCATCATGGTTTTCGATGTCTGAAAGTTCGGTATTAAGTCTCTCAAGGAAGTTTTGGCGTATCTCTTCTTGTTTTTGTTCTTTTGATTTTGGCTGCTTTTTAGGTTTTAGCACCAGAAATAAAAAGCCAAGGAGAATGAGTATGGCAAAAATGGTGAAGAAAATTTCCACAAAAAACCTTTACATGTAAATAGGGTTGATGTGAAAGTATATCGAACCAAGAGCTATAAAATTTTAAATTTCTTTCATTTCTTAAACCACTTTTGTGTAAAATCTCTTAAACTAACACAAAGAGGAATCCCATGCACTTTACAACTCCCCTTAAAAGCAACAGCACCAAAATCATGCTCATTGGCAGTGGCGAACTCGGCAAAGAAGTCGTCATCGAAGCAACACGTTTAGGCATCGAAACTGTAGCGGTGGACTCTTATCCACAAGCACCCGCGCACCTCGTTGCCAATAAAAGCTATGTGATCAATATGAAAAACAAAGAGGAACTTTTAGAGGTGATTCGCCGTGAAAAGCCAACGTTCATCTTGCCTGAGGTTGAAGCACTCAGCATTGATGCGCTCATTGAAGCGGAGAAAGAGGGTTTTTGTGTGATTCCTAATGCGGATGCAGTTAAAAAGACGATGAACCGTAAAAACATTCGCGAGTTTGCAGCAGAGAAACTAGGGCTTAAAACCAGTGGATACGTTTTTGTTAAAACACTTGAAGAGCTAAGAGAAGCAACTAAAAAGCTGGGCATTCCTTGTGTTGTCAAACCTGTTATGAGCTCATCTGGGCATGGACAAAGTGTCATCCGAAGTGAGGCGGACATCCAAAAGTCATGGGAGATCGCCAAAGAAGCCAGAGGTGACGCGAGCGAGCTCATCGTGGAAGAGTTTGTGCCATTTGACTATGAGATCACGCTTCTCACCGTTCGCAATGGCAAGGAGACGGTCTTTTGTGAGCCTATCGGGCATATCCAAGAAAACGGTGACTATGTTTTGAGTTGGCAGCCAGTACCGATGAAACCTGAAGTGTTAGCCAAAGCGCAAGTCATGGCAAAAACGGTGACGGATGGTTTGGGTGGCCGTGGACTTTTTGGCGTTGAATTTTTTGTGAAAAATGATGAAGTGTACTTTAGCGAACTGAGTCCTCGTCCACACGACACAGGCATGGTCACGATGATCACACAGAGCCAGAGCGAATTTGCGTTACATGTAAGAGCCGTTCTTGGCTTGCCACTGGACTTTACCTTTTACGGAGCGGGTGCGAGTGGAGCGTTTAAGAGCTTGAGCGAAGAGCATGTTCCAACACTAACCATTCCAGAGAGTGCCTTTTCCAAAAACTCTTTTGTGCGTGTTTTTGGAAAACCTGTGAGTCATGTGGGACGTCGTATGGCGGTTGCTCTTGTTTTAGATGAAGTGGAAGCGGCAAAGAAAAAAGCGAAAGAGATTGTCTCAGCGATTATCGGATAACGATTAAGTTTATTCCTTTGTGATACACGAAGGAAGATTTTTGGGCGCTTTGAAGCGTAGCTGTTTGTTAACATTCATGCGCCCATAGACCACTTCAATATCAGAAGCGGTGATGCCGAACTCTTTAGCAAGAAAACGCACCATGTGATCTGTCGCTTTGCCCGCTACAGGTGCGGCGGTGACACTAATTTTGAGTTGGTTCCCTTTGACTTTGCCTATGGCGTCACGTTTTGCACTGGGTGTTCCAAGGATATTTAAAACGAGAATATCGCCTTCCCATGCGTAAAATATGTGAGCAAGTTTTTGGGCTTTCATGAATTTCCTTTGGTAGTACTGGCAGTATTTTTTGAGAGAGATCATCATACAAAAAGCATCCAAAGTTAAAAATTAAAGAGGAATGATGATGCGTAAAATTCTTATCAGCGCATGTTTAATTGGCGAAAATGTCAAATACGATGGCGGCAATAACGCTTTACATGTAAAGATTCTTGAGCAGTGGAAGCAGGAGGGGCTTTTAGTGCCTCTATGCCCTGAAGTGCTTGGAGGTCTTGGTGTTCCTAGACCTGCGTGCGAAGTGATTGAAGGAACCAATAGAGTCGTTTGCAAAAGTGGTGAAGATGTCAGTATCGCTTTTGCCAAAGGTGCGACAGAGAGTTTGCGTATGGCACAAGAAGAGGGCGTTTGCATGGCGATCTTGAAAGCCAGAAGCCCATCGTGTGGCAAAGACATCATCTACGATGGCACGTTTACGAGCACACGAGTCAATGATTCTGGGATTACATGTAAGCTTTTACAAGAGAGCGGCATTCCTGTTTTTAGCGAAGAGGAGTTGGCGTTAGCCGAAGCCTTTTGGAGGCAAAAAGGGTAAATGCCCTTTTTGCTTTTAGAAGTTATGCGTTGTGTAAAATTTCTTTGATGACTTTTTGAGTATAAAGTTTACTTACGCCTTCTCTGATGGCAGATTGTGCGGCATTGGAAGCGATAGCCGTAATTGAATCAGCACTGATAGCAGCATCGGCTAAACTGACAGGTGCGCCAATTTTGGCAAACCATTTTTTGAGTTCAACAATTCCTTCTTCCGCGCTCTTCTTTCCAAAGATTTTTTCTGCAAAACGTTTAAATTGAGCAGGATTTTGCGTGTGAAACCACTTCATCCATGCAGGAATGACGATAGCCAGACCCGCACCGTGCGCTATGTTGAAAAGTGCTGAAATCGAGTGCTCAATCATGTGATTTGGAAAACCCGTAAGGTTGGTTCCAGCCGTCGTCGAGCCATTAAGTGCTTGTGTCGCCGCCCATGTAAACTCAGCCCTTGCATCATAATCTTCAGGATTTTTGAGCAAAATCTCAGTCGTCTCCATAACGGTTTGAATGATACCCTCAACCATGCGTGATTGAAAATGCGGTTGCTCTACTGCTGTAAAATAGCCCTCAATAACGTGAGCGATGATGTCAACGGCAGAGTACGCCAAGTAGTCGTTTGGTACGCTTTTGGTGAGCTCTGGGTTGAGAATAGAAAGACGTGGATAGATGTGTTCAGAGTAGATATGATACTTTTGCGCCGTCGCATCATTGGTTACAACCGCATAACCGTTCATCTCACTACCCGTGGCGGCTAACGTCATGATGGCATAGATGGGTAACGCTTTCTCAATCGTTGCTTTGCCAACAAAAAAGTCCCAAACATCATTACCATGTAAAGCTCCAACGGCGATGGTTTTAGCGCTATCAAGCACAGATCCTCCACCCACGGCAAGGATGGCTTGCACCTTCTCTTTTTTAGCCAAAGCAATACCTTCGTTGACTTTGGTGAGTTTTGGATTGCTCACGATGCCTGAAAGCTCAACCCAAGCGATACCTTTTGCTTTAAGTGAAGCGGTAACTTTCTCATAAAGACCATCGCTTTTGATGCGTTCACTACCGTAGCAGAGCAACACTTTTGTGATATTTTCTCTTGCAATCTCAGCGCCAATAAGATTCTCTTTTCCTTTTCCAAACTCGATTTTTGTGGGGTTGTGATAGGTAAAATCAACCATACGTTCTCCTTTTATTTTCTATGCGATATTATAGGCTGAAAGAGTCAACAAGTGGTAGAACATTTTCGCATAGTTCTTGCCTATTCCTCCAAATTTGTTTATAATACGCCAAAATGACCGAATAAGAGAGATAAATGAGTATGTCCAATGAACGCCTTAGTATGCAACAAGATGAACTTGTACAGATTATTGAAAAACACGCACCAAAAATGGGTGGAAGCGCTACTTCTATTCCTTTTCTACGCTTTTTTTGTACCACAACACCCTCGGAGTTTTTACATACACTCTATGAGCCTTCTTTGTGCCTTATTGCTCAAGGCTCCAAAGCGGTGGGCTTGGGAGAAGAACTTTTTTCGTATGACAAAAACGCTTACCTTATTTCCTCAGTACATCTTCCTGCGCGGGTACAAATTCAAGAGGCATCGCCTGAAAAACCTTATTTGTCGTTGCAACTCACTTTTTCAATGGATCAGATATTAGAGATTTTTAAAGAGTTTGACCAAGAGGAAGATAAAGGAGTGAGCCAGCCACAATGCGGGCTTTACTTTGGCGAAAACTCTTCTTTGTTGCTTGACCCCATACTGCGGCTTGTGCGTTTACTTGAAAATCCTAAAGACATCAACATCCTCGCTCCGATGATCACGCGTGAAATTCTTTACCGCATCGTACAAGATAAAGGTGGAGCGATTATACGACAATTTGCAAAAAATGGTAGTCTCGCACAGCGTGTCTCACGAGCCATTACGATGATCAAAGAGGATTTTGCAGAACCTTTGCGTATTGAGACATTGGCGCAAAAGATTGGGATGAGTTCTTCATCACTGCATTATCATTTTAAACGGGTAACGACGATGAGCCCTTTGCAGTTTCAAAAATCCCTGCGTTTACAAGAGGCTCGAAGACTACTAATGGTCGAAGAGATGGAAGCGAGTCATGTGGCGTTCCAAGTAGGCTATGAAAGCCCTTCACAGTTTAGCCGCGAATACGCACGTCTTTTTGGGCTGCCTCCGATACGGGATATCAAGCGCATCCGTGAAGCATTTGAGTCTGCGTAAAAGAGACTTTAAATCTTTACATGTAAAGCTAAAGCCGTGTTATTTCCGTGCAATCGGGTAGGTGTTTGAGGGATTCTTCAAAGCTTGTATACGTTTGCAAGGCCGTGATGACGATGCTTAAAGGCTCGCTCAGTATCTCTTGGAAGTCGATTTCATGAGATGCTTTGACTCTAAAGGCGAGTTGCTCAAGCGGTGGAGAAAATTCTGCATGGATACCTTCTTTATTACCTCGTGAATCAACGCGGTACCAGCCAAAATCTTTGAGATAAATAGCATTGAGTCCATGCAATGTGTAAGGCTCTCCTCCATTATCTAAAAGGCTGAGTCTTTGGTAGCACAATCCTGCTGGGATACTATTAGCACGACACAGAGCTGCTAAAAGATGACTTTTGGCATAGCACCACCCCGTCTGATACGCTAAGACATCACTGGCTTTACAGGTAATGATGGCATCTTTATGATCTCCCGTATGACGGATGTGGTCTCGCACAAAGGTAAAACAACTTTTGGCAATCTCAACATCGCTCTTTGCGTCCCCTTTTAACTCTTTTGCTTTTGCCAAAATAGAGGGGTGCTCAAAATCAATGACGAATGAACTTTGAAGATAACCTTGTAGATTAGGGTTCACAGATGACTCCTCGCTCAAGTGCTCCTTGCTGATCTTTGAAAATAGCCATTGCCGTATTCATCTTGTAAAAACCAAGTTTGGTGTAAAAAGGCTCTTTACCAGGATTTGCGTAGAGAATGATTTTAGTATGATCTTTTGAAAACTCAACCAGTTGTTTCACGATGGCTTTACCAATGCCAAGCCCTTGAAAATCAGGATGAATAGCGACATCACAAATATACGAGCAGTCTACACCATCCGCAAGTGCGCGGCCAACCCCAACCAATAGGGCATCGTCATAAATAAAACAGACATAGCGGCTATTGGAAAAAACGATTTTCAGGTTTTCAGGTTTTTTATCACCCAGTGGAGCAATTTTATAGAGGTGTGACAACGCTTCCCAATCGATATTTTCGTTATTATAGATCCATTTAAGCGCCATGAGATTCCTTTAGCGATTGGCCAAAAAAGCAAGCTCGGGTGAAGTCATGGACGGCGTAAATTCCGTGATCTCATAGGTGGCTACATCATGAATGTAAAAAGGATCACACGCGATGAGCGCTTCAATCTCAGCCCTGTTAGCGGCCAATGCCAAGATAACACCTCCCGTGCGGGGATTTTTACGTCCTGAGGCTAAAAAAAGACCTTTTTCGTAGTTGTCTTTGAGAAATTCGACATGCGCACTCAGATGTGCATCGACTTCCTCAAGGGATTTGTGATAGGTTAAAGCGATGATAAACATAAAGATTCCTGTTATGAATTGCGGACAAACGTTTGCATTTTTTTAGAGAGCGAGCTAAAAACAAGGTCATACGAGTCATCGATCCAGCCAAAAAGCATTGACTCATCAATGTCATCATCGCAGATAACCGTATTCCAGTGCTTTTTGTTCATGTGATAACCCGCTATGACATTCTCGTACATCTCTCTTAGTTCTCGCGCGTAGTAGGGATCGCACTTGAGGTTGATGCGTGGTGGGTTACTCTCTTCATCGACCAGTGCAAAGATTTTATGTCCTACTTTGTAAACGGCGGTTGTTTCATCAAAGGGGTACTCTTTTGTAGCACCAATATGGCTCAGGCAGTAATTATTTAAGATTTCAAACGTCATTTTATTTGCACCTACAACTGTTTTCATGGTCATTCACCATACCACACGCCTGCATAAACGCATAAAGGGTGGTTGAGCCTATAAATTTGAAGCCTCGTTTTTTGAGATCTTTGGTCATTGCATTCGAAATGGGCGAGGTTGTTGCTGCTGTTTTATAATCACTCACATTGTTTAGAATGGTTTTTCCATCCACATAGCCCCAAAAGTAGGCATCGAGTGAGCCGAACTCCTGAGCAATGGTTTGAAAAAGTTTGGCATTGTTAATGATGGCTTCAATCTTTGGACGACTTTTGATGACTTCGCCTTCACTCAAAATGCGCTCCACATCCATTTCGCCCAAATGCGCCACTTTTTCGAGGACAAAACTGGCAAAAGCATTGCGGTAGCCTTCACGTTTTTTTAAAATGGTGAGCCAACTTAGTCCAGCAGATTGTGTTTCAAGGCAGAAAAGCTCAAACAAAGCGCGATCATCATGCAGAGGTTTTCCCCACTCTTCATCATGGTACGCCACATAGGTAGGATCGCTTAGTTTGAGCCATCCACAGCGCGAAAGATTTTGTGTCATTTTTATTTCCTCAAAGAGGTATCATGCTAAGATTATAGCTCAATAGAGTTAACAAACAGGAAATGCAGATGTCCATTCACGTACTTGAATACATTAAAAAAAATTATAAAGACCAGACGATTGAAGCCAATGGTGTGGTCATAGCGCGTTATTTTGCTGTTAGTGATCATTATAAAGCTGAAGCGTATATGGAGCAAAACCTTCTCAACATTATCCTAGAGGGTAAAAAAATGCTCCACACTCAAAATGGTGATGTTGAAGTAAGAGCGGGTGAGGCGTTTTTTCTATCGCGTGGTGAATACGTAATGAGTGAAGTCTGTGAAGGTGGAAATTATGCGTGTTTGTTGATCTTTTTTGATGAAAAAGTGATGCGGAATTGGCTATCACCCATCTTAGAGAAAATACCGTTACATGTAAAGATGCCCAATTCTGCAATTGAGCCTTTTTGCAAGATAGAATTAACTCCCTTTATAAAGAGTACAGCGCTTTCGCTACTCCCTTTTATTGAGCAAAAGCCCGCTTTTGTGGACACGATTTTGGTGTTGAAACTGCAAGAACTATTGCTCTTGCTTTTGGGCTCTGCTGAGGGTGCAAAACTTGTCTCTTACTTTCAAACACTGCTTCCTCGAAGCGTTGATCTTAAAGTTTTTATGGAGGAGCATTTTACGCAAAACTGGAGTATATCAGAGTTTGCAAGACACAGCGGCAGAAGTTTGAGTGCGTTTAAAACAGAGTTCGTTTCACAGTTAAAAACCACACCTATGAAATGGATACTTGACAAGCGCGTCGAGCGTGCTCATTTTCTGATCGAAAAAGGAGGCCTTGGTATTGGTGAGGCAGCGTTTAGGGCAGGTTTTAAAAGCCAGTCTCATTTCTCTCGTCTTTTTAAAGCACGTCACGCGCTGACACCAAAAAACCTTATAGATAAAAAGTCAAACCTTACAGACTAACCTATCACCTCTTTTTACATGTAAAATGATCCTTGAAATTTTACTCAAAAGGATTGTTATGAAAATCAGACACCTACTAGCGCTACTGGCGTTTATGGTAAGTACACTTGTTGCAGGAGAGTTTACGCTTTACAGTAACGACCTTGCTGGACAGCTCACAAAAAAGCAAGAAGCCTCATCTCACGGATGTGATGGCTCAAACATCTCTCCTGAACTTCACTGGAGCAACGTGCCCTCTGGCACTAAGAGTTTTGCGGTGACAGTCTATGACCCCGATGCTCCAACAGGTAGTGGCTGGTGGCACTGGGTTGTTTTTCATATCCCTTCATCTGTCAATGCGTTGCCTACTGATTTTGGCAATGTGAATAAAGCAACCACTATTTCAGCGATTCAAAGTATGACAGATTTTGGTAAAGCTGGATTTGGTGGGGCGTGCCCGCCTAAAGGCGATAAAGCACATCGTTATGTTTTTACAGTACATGCACTCAGTGTTGACAAACTCCCTTTAGATGCGTCTTCCATGCCAGCCCTCGTTGGCTTTATGATCAATGCCAATACCATTGCAAAAGCAACATTGGTTTCGTACTATCAACGCTAAGGTGTGTAAAGTAAAACAAATAGTATAAAAAAGAGAAAATAACTCCTATTAACTTTTTGTTTACGAAAGATTAATAGAGCGTTTAAATAACTACTCTATACTTTCACTACCAAGACAATTACCTCCTTTTTGTGAATAACTTAACAACTTTAAAAATCAGCTTCCAGATTGCCCGGTCTGGAAGCTTTTTTACTTTTAACACGCAAAAAAAGCAAAGCTCTTTTTGCTACGTTAGCCACTGAGGCGCTAAAGCTTGCCTCTTATGAGGCAGAATAGTTTATACTTTCACACTCAAAAAAACCGAAGCCTTTTTAACGATACTAGTCGCTATGGCACCAAAGCTTGAGCACATTGCCGTCAGAATATTGTCCACTACTATGTTATAATCCTTCCCATGAAAACACTTTTACTGATCCTTTTTTTCTTTACATGTAATGTGGTAGCAGCCACGCTTCATCTTGCTATCTCGGCAAATCCTAGCCGTCTCAATCCTATACTTTCGACAGATACAACGAGTGCTGATGTGACTAAATGGTTGTTTAACGCGTTGGTGACGTATGATAAAGATGCGAACATTATCTCAGAACTTGCTCAAAGTTACCATTTCGTGGATGACACAACACTTATTTTTGAGCTTAAAAAAGATGTCACGTGGAGTGATGGCGTTCCTTTTAGTGCCAAAGATGTGCTTTTTACGTATGAGACAATCACCTCTCCTAAAATCTTTACACCCTATGCGTCAGGTTTTATGCATATTTTACATGTAAAGATGTTAGACGAATTTACGGTTGAAGTGAAATACAAATATCCATATTTTAAAGCACTTGAAGTGTGGATGATGGAGATATTGCCAGAGCATCTTCTCAAAAACGAAACAGATTTGATGACCAGCAAATTTAATCAAAACCCCGTTGGAACGGGCTCTTATACGCTTGAACAATTTAATATTTCCAAAGATATATCCTTAGATGCCAATCCAAGTTATTTTATTCATAAGCCTAACTTGGAAAAGATCATTTTTCATTATTTGCCCGACAAATCCGCTGAATTTTTAATGCTTAAATCTAAAAAATTAGATGTTGGAACGCTTACGCCATTACAATTGGAACGCCAGATTGATGAGGATTTTAGAAAACATTACACTGTTTACGAAGACATTGCACATGTTTTTTCGTACATGGGATTTAATCTAAAATCTGAGAAATTCAAAGACTCACGCGTTCGTGAAGCGCTCTCTTTAGCGATTGATCGCCAAGAGTTAGTCGATATTCTCTATTTTGGGCATGGCAAAGTCTGTACAGGTCCTTTTTTGCCAGGAACGGGAGCCTTTAATGAAACGATAAAAGCCCCAAAACCTGATATTGCAAAAGCTAAAGCGTTGCTCAAAGAAGCAGGATATGATGATGCCCATCCTTTTGTATTTGAACTGAGTACCAGTGCCAATGGAACAGGAAGTTATTCCGCGCAAATTCTTCAGCATCAGCTAAAAAAAGCAGGAGTTGTGATGAAACTTCGCATTATGGAGTGGCAAGCATTTCTAAATACCGTTATAACACCGCGTAATTTTGAAGCGGTTTTGATGGGGTGGTCTTTGGGACTAAAGCCCGATGCTTATAGCATTTGGCATAGCGAATCTATGCGCAAAGGTGGGTTTAATTTCATTGGCTATGAAAATGCAGAGGTCGATAAACTTATCAAAGAGGCAGAAAAAGTAGTCGATCAAGAGAAATTTGATGCATTGTACCGAGAAATTTTTGCCAAAATTGTAGCCGACAACCCTTATCTTTTCTTAGTTATTCCTAGTAGTATTACTGTTGTAAATAAAAAGATTACTCCTGTTTCAACGTCGATAATTGGGGTTATGCACAATACCATTGATTGGATTAAACCAGAACTTTAATCCCTTTTTGCTCAAAACTATGCTATAATTTACATCTTCACACGAGAAATCTGAAAAATATTAATACTAAAGGAAAAAAAATGAAAAAAACTCTATTTTCATTAGCGGCACTAGCATCTTTGGCATTTGCAGCACCAACTGCATACAACTATGAGGTAACACCAACTATTGGTGGCGTTTTACCAGAAGGTAATCTTGATCTTAAAAATCAACTGACTTATGGTTTGAGATTTGGTATCAATCTTGATAATAATATTATTAACCAAATTGAACTTGGTTACGATAGATCTAGCAACATAGATTATAAAGGCATAAATGCCGATACAAACTTTAACCGTTATTATGCAAACATCGTTAAAGAGTACAAATTAACTCCAGAAGCAGCATTGTATGCTTTGGTTGGACTTGGTTATGAAGATGTAACTAACCCACAATTAGACAACAAAGACAGCATGTTTGCACAATACGGTGGTGGTGTAAAATACTGGGTAACAGACAGTTTTGCACTTAAAGCAGAAGTTCGCCATGCCGTTAAATTTACGCATAGTGACAACAACTTATTCTACAGCCTTGGCTTTACGATTCCTTTCGATGCAAAATCAGCTCCAGTTGCAGCAAAAGCGGCTCCAGTTGCGGCTCCAGTTGCAGCAGCAGTTGCTCCTAAAGATAGCGATGGTGATGGCGTATATGATGATAAAGATAAATGCCCAAATACTCCAAAAGGTACTGTTGTTGATGCAGATGGTTGTCCAAAAATCATTCGTTTACATGTAAAATTTGACTTTGATAAATCAGCTGTAAAACCAGAGTTTATGCCTGAAATTCAAAAAGTTGCAGATTTTATGAAACAAAACCCAGGATACAGTGTTGTACTTGAGGGTCATACAGACTCTAAAGGTAGCGATGCTTACAACCAAAAACTTTCAGATCAACGTGCAAAAGCAGTTGCAAAAGCTTTAGGAACTCTTGGTATTGCTAATGCAAAAATCACAACTGAAGCGTATGGTGAGAGCAAACCAGTTGCAACAAACGACACAGAAGCTGGCCGTGCTGAAAACAGAAGAGTTGACGCAGTATTTAAAAAATAATTTAGGATTATAATGAATTTACACATGGATCTAAGCTGGACAGTGATTGTCAATTTTATCACTCTTTATGGAGTGAAAGTACTTGCTTCTTTACTGATTTTTTTCGTTGGTAAAAAAATAGCATCTCTTTTAACAGCTGTTGTTGTTAAAGGGATGCGCAAGTCGAAGATTGATGAGACTATTACCAGCTTTTTTTCCAATGTGATTTATTTTGGTCTCTTGGTGGTGATAATCCTAGCAGCTCTAAGCAATCTAGGCATTAACACCACCTCTTTTCTAGCGGTTCTTGGAACGGCTGGTCTTGCTATTGGTTTAGCACTCCAAGGTACACTTTCCAATGTAGGTGCTGGTATTTTATTGGTTTTTTTCCGTCCTTTTAAAATTGGTCACTCTGTGCAAGTTGCAGGCGAAAATGGTACGGTTGAAGAGTTGAATCTTTTTAGTGTTGTTCTTAAAACAGGTGATAATAAGCAGATCATTATTCCTAATTCTGCCGTAATTGGAAAAAATATTATCAATTTTTCTGCAAAACCTACATCGCGCGTTGATTTGATTTTTAATATTGGTTATGAAGATGACCTTCGTTTAGCAAAAGAGACGTTGCAGGATATTGTTGATAAAGAGCCAAATGTTCTAAGGGAACCTGTCCCATTTGTTGCAGTAAGTGAATTAGCACAAACGAGTGTAAAGCTTATGGTGCGTTTTTGGGTTAAAAACGAAGACTCTGCTACTGTGAGTTTTTCTATGACTGAAAAAGTGAAGCTTGCTTTTGATGCAAAGAGGATAAGTATTCCTCATCCTCCTATCTCTGCTACACCTGAGGCGTAATTACTACTTATTTTCCAAATACTTGTTGGATGATAGAACTACCACTAGCCATTGGATTGCTGCGAAGTGCTTTTTCTTTCTCTGCGATCATATAAAAAAGTCCATCGAGTGTTTTTCGACCAATATAATCTTCAATATTTTCATCACCACTAGGAACGGCATCACCCATACCCAAGCCTTTTGCAATAGATGAGGCTTGTCCTACCATTGCATTATTGGAAAGTCCAGCTGTTGCATTGCTTCCACCCGCAAACCCTTTAAGGCTTTGGTATGAACTCATGACTTGGCTATCTTTGATACTCTCTTTAATAATTGGCATAATGGCACTCAGCAGTTTTGTTCCTGCTTTTGTTTTAAAGTAATCGGTTGCTGCTGTATTTCCGCCACTGACAATGGCATTTGCATCTTCAACACTCATGGTTGAAATGGTGTCACTAAAAATAGAAGCCGTTTTTGGAACTGATTTTGATGCTGCTGTGTTCATGGTTTTTACAAAATCATCCACATAGCTTTTCCCACCTAGCTTCTCTGCCGCAGTAGCTACGGGTTTGAGAGAGGCAGGAAGAGGAATTTTAACCGCATTATTGTTCAGAAATCCTCCTTCTGTTCCAAGTAATGAAACAGCTTGTTTGGCCCCAAGACTGAGGGCTTCTTTAACACCTGAAGTGGCACTACTTTGCGTGCTTGCTGAACTACTTGTAGTTGCTGTTTTTTGCGCCGATGTTGCACTTATGGCAGTATTGACTGCATCTTGGAAGTTCGCTGCACAAAGCATAAGCGGAGCTAAAAGTATAAAGCTCTTTGGTAACATGTATCTCCTTTTTAATGGTCTTACAGTTATAATACATCCTTACATGTAAAAGGACTATTAAGGGTTTAAATGAAGACAATTTTATTTGATTTAGATGGCACACTGATTGATTCAACCGATGCAATTCTTGAGAGCTTTGGTGTGGCGTATGAGACATTTGGACGACAAGTACCTGAGAATGATGAGATCAAAAAACTGATTGGGCATCCTTTAGATTTGATGTTTATGATGTTAGGGATTGACACGTTAGAAGCGAATGATTATGTCTTGGCATACAAAGAGCATTACAGGCTTATTTCACGTAAAAAAACAACACTTTTGCCCCTTGCCCTTGAAGCCATTAGACACGCTTCCAAAATTGCAACCTTAGGTATTGTAACTACAAAAACGGCGCACTATTCAGAAGAATTATTAGAGCATTTAGGTGTCATGCACCATTTCAAAGTATTGATTGGGCGTGAAAATGTAACACATCCTAAACCACATCCTGAACCTATACAAAAGGCTTTATTGGCTTTAAATGCAGATCCTGCTCATACATGGATGGTCGGTGATACACCAATGGATTTGATGTGCGCGAAAGAAGCTGGAGTTCATGGTATTGGCGTTTTGTGCGGATATAGCACGAAATATGAACTCGAAAAACACACTTCTTTTGTTGTCCACGATGCACTTGATGCTGTAAAAATGATTGCAAAGCATTCATAGTTTTGTTATATCTTTATCATATTTTTAGACTATGATTTTGCGTAAGGCTTGGTTAAACTCTCATTAAATTGCAGGCTCTCAGCTTTCATTTATGAGTTATTAAGAGAATGCTAAGTAGAATGAGAAAATCATCAATCCAAAGAATGAATGAAAAAATAACACAAGGGGAATTTAATGGCTAAAGTCATGAAAACTATGGATGGTAACGAAGCTGCTGCATACGCATCTTACGCCTTTACCGAAGTTGCTGGTATTTACCCAATTACACCTTCTTCTCCAATGGCGGATTTTACCGACATTTGGGCAAGTCAAGGCAAAAAAAACTTATTTGGCATGCCTGTAAAAGTTGTTGAGATGCAAAGCGAAGGTGGTGCTGCTGGAACCGTACATGGCTCACTTCAAGCAGGTGCCCTTACCACAACGTATACAGCATCACAAGGTTTGTTACTTAAAATCCCAAATATGTATAAAATGGCAGGCGAGTTGTTACCAAGCGTAATCCATGTGAGTGCTCGTACTCTTGCAACCCATGCTCTTTCAATCTTTGGTGATCATCAAGATGTTTATGCCGCACGCCAAACAGGTTATGCGATGCTTTCTTCAGGTTCTGTTCAACAAGTTATGGACTTAGCGGGTGTTGCGCATTTATGTGCGATTAAAGGACGCGTTCCATTTATGCACTTCTTTGATGGTTTCAGAACTTCACATGAAATTCAAAAAATTGAAGTGATGGACTATGCTGTCTTTGATAGATTGCTAGACAAAGAAGCGGTTCAACGTTTCCGAGATGAAGCTCTTAACCCAGAACATCCAAAAACAAGGGGAACTGCTCAAAACGATGATATTTATTTCCAAGGCAGAGAAGCGCAAAATAAATTTTACGATGCATTGCCTGACATCGTAGCCCATTATATGGCTGAAATCTCAAAAGAGACAGGACGCGATTATAAACCTTTCACCTATTATGGTGCAAAAGATGCTGATCGTATCGTTGTTGCGATGGGTTCAGTGACTGAGTGTTTGAAAGAAACTATTGATTATTTAATGAGTAAAGGCGAAAAAGTAGGTTTGATTACGCCACACCTTTACCGTCCATTTAGTATCAAATACCTTATGGATGTTATGCCTGAATCTGTTAAAAAGATTTCAGTACTTGATCGTACTAAAGAAGCAGGATCAATCGGCGAGCCATTGTATCTTGATATGAGAGCAGCTTTCTATGGTCATAAAAATGCGCCTATCATTGTGGGTGGACGTTATGGTCTTTCTTCAAAAGACGTTGATCCAGCACAAATGTTAGCCGTTTTCGAAAACCTTAAACTTGCTGAACCTAAAAACGACTTTACTGTAGGTATTGTTGATGACGTTACGTTTAAATCACTTGACGTTAAAGAAAAAATGAGTTTGGGCGAGCCTGAGACTAAAGAGTGCTTGTTTTATGGACTTGGTGCTGATGGTACGGTAGGTGCGAATAAAAGCTCTATTAAAATCATTGGTGACGAGACAGATATGTATGCTCAAGCATACTTTGCGTATGATTCCAAAAAATCAGGTGGTTTCACACGTTCACACTTACGTTTTGGAAAACATCCTATTCGTTCAACATACCTTGTCTCTAACCCGCACTTTGTTGCCTGTTCAGTGGCTGCATACCTTGAATTGTATGAGGTAATTGATGGTATCAGAGAGCATGGAACATTCCTTCTTAACTCTATCTGGGATGCTGATGAGACGATCAAAAGAATTCCAAATCGTGTTAAAAAAATTCTAGCAAACAAAAAAGTAAATTTTTATATTATCAATGCAACAAAACTTGCGCGTGATATTGGTCTTGGTAATAGAAGCAATACCATCATGCAATCAGCATTCTTCAAACTAGCCGAAATTATTGATTTTGAACAAGCGCAAGCATTTATGAAAAAACAAGCGTACAAATCCTACCACAAAAAAGGTGAGCAGATTGTAGAGCTTAACTACAAAGCCATCGATGTGGGTGCAAGTGGACTTGTCAAAGTAGATGTCGATCCATCATGGGCAAATCTTCCTGAAGATGCGAAAAAAGAAGATGACAAATATGTTGGAACAGCATTTGTAGAAAAAATTGCAAAACCAATCAATGCAGCACGAGGTGACAGCTTACCTGTTTCTGTTTTCAATGGTTATGAAGATGGTACATTTGAGCATGGAACCACTGAGTATGAAAAACGTGGTGTTGGTGTAACGGTACCAAAATGGATTGAAGAGAATTGTATTCAATGTAATCAATGTACCTTTGTATGTCCACATGCGGTTATTCGTCCATTCCTTATCAATGATGCAGAGTTTGCCCTCGCACCAGCGGGCGTAAAAGCACATGCATTGGATGCTAAAGGAAAAGAGCTTAAAGATTTTAAATACAAGATCCAAGTTTCATCACTTGATTGTACTGGTTGTGATCTTTGTGTTGAAGCATGTCCTACCAAAGAAAAATCACTTGTGATGGTTCCACTGGGTGAGAGTTTAGAAGCGGGTGAACAAGAAAATGCTGATTACCTCTTCAAAAAAGTAACGTATAAAGATGATATTCTTTCAAAAAGTACGCTTAAAGGCGCACAATTTGCACAGCCACTCTTTGAGTTCCATGGAGCATGTCCAGGTTGTGGTGAGACTCCATATATTACACTAGCAACAAGACTTTTTGGCGATAGTATGATGATCGCTAATGCAACAGGATGTTCATCAATTTATGGTGGTTCAGCACCTTCTACACCTTATCGCAAAAATGCTGAAGGACACGGTCCTGCATGGGGCAACTCACTCTTTGAAGACAATGCTGAATTTGGTCTAGGTATGCATGTTGCAACAGAAACAATGCGCCATAGAGTTCACTCTGTGATGGAAGCATCTGTTGAGAAAGCTCCAAATGCAATCGCAGCACTTTATAAAGACTGGATTGAGTTTAGAGATGATAGAGTAAAAAGTACTGAAATTCGCGATCTTCTTGTTCCTTTGTTGGAAGCGAATCCAACAGCCGCTGGTGCAGATGTGATCTTAAGCCTCAAACAATTTATTTCTAAAAAATCACAATGGATTTTTGGTGGAGATGGTTGGGCTTATGACATCGGTTACGGCGGACTTGACCATGTTATCGCAAGTGGTGAAGATGTTAACATTTTGGTTCTTGATACTGAGGTTTACTCAAATACAGGTGGTCAAAGCTCAAAATCTTCTCGTGCGGGGTCTATCGCTCAGTTTACAGCAGCAGGAAAGCCTAGTCAGAAAAAAGATCTTGGTTATATCGCTATGACTTATGGTAACGTTTTTGTTGCACAGATCAACTCTAATGCATCTGCAGCACAAACCATTAAAGCATTTGAAGCAGCTGAGGCTTACAACGGCGTTTCACTTATCATTGCGTATTCTCCATGTATTGCACACGGAATTAAAGGTGGTATGGGTCACTCTGGAACGCAAGGTGAACTTGCAACGAAGTGTGGTTACTGGCCAATTTATACGTATGATCCTCGCCTTGAAAAAGAGGGTAAAAATCCTGTTAAAATTACAGGAAAAGAGCCTGATTGGTCATTGTATGATGATTTCTTGATGAACGAAGTACGTTATGCGTCACTTAAAAAGTCAAATCCAGAGCATGCTCAAGCACTTTTTGAGCACAATAAAAAAGATGCACAACGCAGATGGAGACAATTAAATCGTTTAGCAAGTGCGGATTTTTCAAATGAGTTAGAGGGCTAAGAAAGTCCTCTCATTTAGGAGAGAAAAAAGGAGAAGAGTTTTTCTTCTCCTTTACTTTATTTTTGTACTTCCGCACTCACTTGTGCGTTTGATTTGACCACATCGCCACTTCCATGAATGATATGAGGAATACAGCCTGTACAGACATGAATCTCTTCACCATTCTTCATCGCTTTAATAAACACAGCACCAGCGCTCTCGTCACTTGATCTCAAGCAAACATTACACACTTGAATATTGTTAATTTCCATAAAAGGCTCCTTGTTAAGTTTTGGGTATTATAGTTAAAAAAAAAGTAGAAAAGATTGAGCGAGATCAAGTTTACATGTAAGCTTTTGCTTGTTGGCGTCAAGCGTTTTGTAAAAATGCCTATAAAAGTTAATTCTGCCAACATCGTTGGCAAGCTTTAGTAACCTAGTGTAACGTAGCCAAAAGAGGTTTGCTTGTTGGCGTCAAGCGTTTTGTAAAAACGCCTATAAAAATAAAACCACGCTAATCATCGCTTCAATACCAATATCCACAGGCTCTTTTCCAATAACTCTAGCACTGTTTTTAACTTGAAAGATGATTTGGCTTAGCAGAACTTCAAAGTTAAAGTTGGAGGGGTCTAAAATACTCTCTTTATGATTTTTGATAAAGGCAAGATTTTGGATCATCTCCCAAGAGGGTTGTTCTCCGGCGTGGGCTCTATTTTGAAACTCGACTTGCCAGTTGTTTTGCCACGTTAAGAAGAGGTAATTATCGTTTTTATCTTTTGCCGTTTTAACTTTCCATTTCACGACTTCAAGGTAATAGTAGAGCTTTTTAAAAGCCTCTTGATCATACGTCAGTGTGGTGATTTGATGACCTTCTCCAATTTTATAGGTTTCCCAAATCAATTTATAGAGTCCAATGATGAGAAAATCATTTCGATCGGGGATATTACTGTTTTTATCAAAGGCTATGCGCAAATAGTCATCGTAAGATTTCAAAGAGACACCATTGTACTTCATGCGAATACTATTTTTTGAGGTGCGCATTTCGTTAAGGATAAAACTTTGGCTCTCTTTACTGTAACTTTTTGGGTTGCGAAGGTCAAGCTTTTCTTTATAGGTAATAAGGTTTTCAATAACCTTGCTATAGTCATAATGCAACGATGCCGCACCATGAGATTGTAGCACTTCACCTATTTTTTCTTGCGGGTTTGTGTTGGTTGTAGCGCAACCGCAAAGAAAAAAAACCAAAAAAAAGCAGAGTCTAACCATCCAAAAGTTCCTTTCCTTTATTGATCTGCTTTTTGATGATTTTGATGCTATCGTGAATCGCTTCACGTTTGATAAGATCACTTTCATCTTTAAGCTCTTTCTTGAGTGTAATGCGTCTGAGTTTCAGTTTTTTAAGAAGCTCTTTAATGGTCTGTTTTTTTGTACTCTCTTCATTTTGAACAGTTATGCCAAAAATATCTTTGATTTTCTGAATAAATTTTAAGCCATTCATGAGGTACTCCTTGGCTCGGTTGTATGCGTTAGATCGGTTACTTCGTTCTCATTTAAGATCAAAGCTTCGCGACCTTCTGAGAACTCTGTATCGGCATGGATGAAAAGAACATGGGCTACTTTTGTGAGTTCCGAAGCAATGGTATAAGCGTATGTGGTATCGTTCATCAAGGATGTTGCCATTGTATAGGTAATTTTATTGGTACGAATAAGATTATCGAGTGATTTATTTGCCGCAATATCATATTTCTGAGCATCAAGCTGAAGTTTGCTCAGAAGTAAAACAGCTACATCTTCTTCGGTTGTGTTAATAATCAGCTGCATATTGCGCAGATGCTTAATGAGGTTTCTGCGAATATGGTTGTATTCATTTTTAATGTCATCATTGTCTGATTCGAGGTAACGAAGCATATTTTTTTGCATGTGTTTAGAGGCTTTAAAAGCTTCAACCATGCCGATGGTGGCATTTTTAATAGGTATTAAATTTCGGTTACTTTCATCGGAAAATTTACCTTGTGCAAGAATTGCAAAGTTAATGATTTTGCCATAAATCTCTTTGATACGTTTTTCATAATACTCATCCATATTGACTTGTATTGCTTTATTGCGTAGTTTTAAAATATCGTCTATCTCCATACCCGAAGTAATGTCTTCTTTCGTCACGCTCATCCCTTTGGCAATGATGTCAAAAACATTATTGTAAAGATGCTTGGTCTCTTTGAGAAGTGTTATTTGCGCGGTATCGGGGAAATCAAGTGCGACATCGTTGATAAAAAGAACATCATCTCTCTCACTTTCGACTACTTTTTCAGGTTTGAATAAGTGGTTTAAAAGAGCGACAAGTCCATGCACCACAGGCGCAAATAAAAGCACACAGATAAGATTGAAGTAGGTATGATACAAAGCAAGTTTCAGCGTGTAATCATGTGCTGGAATGCCAAAAAATGGAGCTGTAATATCGATAAAATGAATAAATTGTGGGACAAACCAAATGAGTAGAAAGCCTGTGAGACTGTTAATTAAAAAGTGCGCACCCGCAAGTTTTTTACCTTCAAAACTAGCACCAAGCGCACCAATGATCGCGGTAATGGTCGTTCCAATATTGGCACCAATGGTCAGCGCAATCGCGTTTTCATAGGTAATCTGTGAAGCGGAGAGTGCTGTGAGAATCAAGACTAAGGAGGCATGAGAGGATTGCATAATGATGGTTATGCCAGCACCGATAAAAGCAAAAAGAAGCAAACCTTTGAACCCATCGGCGGAGTATTGGGTAAGATCAATCGTTGCTTTAAACGCGTCAAACCCTTCTTTCATATAAGCAATTCCTAAAAAGGAAAAACCAATCCCAGCAAGGGCATAACCAATGCCTTTAAGACGTTTACTTTCTTGAAAAATAAATAAAGTTCCAAAGACAAGCATTGGAAGTGCGTAGGTGGCAATGCTGATTTTAAGCCCTAATCCTGCGATGAGCCAAGCACCAGTGGTCGTGCCAATATTGCCGCCTAAAATGATACCAATACCTTGTGCAACACTAATGAGTCCAGCACTGATAAAAGAGATGGCGATAACAGCGGCTAATCCACTTGACTGCATGAGTGTCGTAATCAGTGCGCCAAAGAGAATACTTCGGTAAAGATTATGTGTGATTTTTTTGAGAAACTTGTCGAGAAGACCACCGACAAAGAAGCGAAACCCTTCTTCTAAACTTTGCATACCAAACAAAAAGATTGCCACGCCTGCTGCAATATGGAGCATGTTCTGACTTTGAAAAAAAGTATACGACAGGGCGATAATCACCACAATAAGGAACAGTCGTTTCAAAATATTCCTTTACATGTAAAGTATGGTATATGGGAAATTATTGTACACTTTTTTAAAGAAAATTCATTAATAAAAGGACTTAAAATGCCATTACTTGATAGTTTCTGTGTAGATCACGTCAAAATGCCAGCTCCTGCAGTCAGAGTTGCTAAAACGATGAAAACACCTCACGGTGACGAAATTACCGTATTTGATCTTCGTTTTTGCAAACCTAACCAAGCTATTTTGCCAGAACGTGGTATTCACACGTTGGAACATCTTTTTGCGGGTTTTATGCGCAACCATTTGAATGGAGCAGGTGTTGAGATTATCGATATTTCACCGATGGGGTGTCGTACCGGTTTTTACATGAGTTTAATTGGCTCACCTGAGGCTTCCCGCGTGGTAGAAGCGTGGAAAGCTTCGATGAATGATATTTTACATGTAAAGAGTGAAAATGACATTCCTGAGCTTAATGTCTACCAATGCGGAACCTATAAAATGCACTCGCTAGAAGAGGCACATACGATTGCTTCGAGTATTCTTTCCTCAGGGATTGGTGTAATGGATAATGAAGCGTTAAAGCTCGATACGTCAAAACTCTAAAAATTTTCGTCCCATTGAGGTCGCTTTGAGATGTTAAAATAATTTGGGGCATTGTTTAAGCCTTGGTTATTGACATCTTAGAGCGATGCGTAAGCGTCTTAAAGGAACACAATGGAGCGTTTAGTTGCAAGGTATAAAGAGGGCAATCTGATTGTTCAGATTCTCATTGGTATGGTGGTGGGCGTTATAATCGCTCTTATTTCTCCAACAGCAGCACAGGCTGTTTCAATTTTAGGTACACTTTTTGTAGGGGCACTTAAAGCCGTTGCACCTATTTTGGTTTTAGTGTTGGTCGCAACAGCGATTGCAACCAAGCCGGTGGGTGTTCAGACAAACATTAAGCCTATCGTTAAACTCTACGCCATTGGTACATTTTTATCCGCACTCATTGCCGTTGTCGTCAGTTTTACTTTCCCTTTAACATTAGTATTAGCCAATGGCGCAGATGCTGGTTTAACACCTCCTCAAAGCATTATTACAGTCATTAAAGGCGTTTTAGTAAGTATGGTGGATAACCCTATTAATGCGCTTGCAAAAGGCAATTACATTGGTGTTCTCACTTGGGCAATTGCAGCAGGACTTGCGCTTCATTACAGCAGTGAGCAGACAAAAACAGTGATGCAAGATGCGAGTGATGCCATGACAAAGATTGTTCAAGCCGTTATTCGTTTAGCGCCATTTGGTATTTTGGGTATTGTGGCTGAAACATTCACCGAAACTGGCTTTTCAGCACTCTTTGGTTATGGAAAATTATTGATCGTTTTAGTCGGCACTATGGTGTTTGTCGCCCTTGTGCTTAATCCCATCATTGTCTATATTAAAATGCGCAAAAATCCTTACCCACTCGTCTTTCTATGTCTTAAAGAGAGCGGCGTTACGGCATTTTTTACCAGAAGTTCGGCGGCAAACATTCCTGTCAATATGGCACTGTGCAAAAGACTCGGGTTGGATGAAGATACTTACTCGATCTCTATTCCTTTGGGCGCAACCGCCAATATGGCAGGCGCAGCCGTTACCATTACGGTCTTAACGCTTGCAACGGTTAATACACTCGGTATTTCGGTGGATATTCCAACCGCATTGCTTTTGAGTGTCGTCTCAAGCATCGCAGCAGCAGGTGTTTCAGGCGTTGCGGGTGGATCATTGTTGTTGATTCCATTGGCATGTGGACTTTTTGGTATTAGCGATCAATTGGCGATGCAAGTTGTGGCGATTGGCTTTTTGATTGGCGTGATTCAAGACTCAACAGAAACCGCACTAAACAGTTCAACAGACGTTGTCTTTACCGCGGCGTGTTCAACAAAACCACTGAATATTTAAATAGGAGAGTTCTTGAAGAACTCTCAACACGTTTTCGAAGCTAAGCTTCGAAAACTACGTTAACACTAAGTTTTCTTCGGCAGAAAGCCCACGCACCTTTGGTGCTTTTCTTCTTGTAAATGTAGTTTTGCAAGAAGTCTATTACATGTAAAAAGGTTTGGCACTTAATTGGAGGCAAAAAACTCCAATTTTTTGCCAAATCCCAATGTGTTGTCTGTGAATTTAAGATAGCGTATCTCAATGCTCCAAAGATGAGGTCGCATCGCAATCGCATAAGGAAAGCGTTTAAAATAGGCTTTTTCCTCCACGTCATTGGCTTCTCTAAACACTCCCGTAAACTGCACCCCTTGAATTTTCCCAACAAGTTTTGTCTCTAGTGCAACACTGCCTGCCACGTGTGCATTTTCCAGCGCTTCACGTCCGTGCCTTGTCTTCTCATCAGTTGCAATGACAAAGGTAGCACTTGGTTCAACAAACGCATAAAAACAGGTGGCGCAATAGGGGAGATTGTCTTTACATGTTGCCAAGTTTAGAAGATGATGTTTTTTTAAAAAAGTGGTAATAGTCTCATCGATCATAAAGGGGTACCACCCTTGAGGTCTTCATCTGTAACCGTGATACTTTTACGCCACTTTTCAATTTTGAGATCATTCTCCAAAATGTGTTCTGCGAGCCATTTTTTCGCAATCATCTGCATGCTGGTTTGTAACTCTTCAATGGTTTTTTTCTCTTTGAGAATTTTATTCATTCCCTCGATGATACTTTCATGTAGTTTGCGATGTTTAATGTACAGAGGATAGTGAATGCTTTGCATATACGCTTCCTCTTCTTTAAAATGTTTCGCCATATAGTCGTAAAATTCTTTGAAAAGTTTAGAAAGTTCAGCTTTAGTTGTTGTAGCGGCATCAAGCTTTTGCACCGTTTTGGCAAGCTCAAATAGCTCTTGATGTTGAAGGTCTAGCAGTTCATGATGTACGCTATATCGCTCATCCCATTCAATGATCACTTATATTCCTCATAAAATAATTTTACACTATTTTAGCATGGTTTGAGTTTTTTACGTGTAAAGCACTAGAAAACTCTAGTGCTTTTTAAATCCTAAGTCGATGAGGTATAAAAGAGGTCCTGTCATAAACGTGGTTACAAGTGCCATAATGACGAACATCGTAAATAAAATAGGGGATAAAATGCCTAGCTCATAGCCGATGTTTAAAACAACCAACTCCATAAGTCCTCTTGTGTTCATTAGCGCGCCGATGGCAAGAGAGTCTTTCCATGAGATTTTCATAAAACGGCTCGCAATAGCACTACCGATAAATTTACCCACAACTGCAACCACAATGATAGCCAGACAGATCATCAAATGTTGAGATTCAAGTAAATTGATCTGTGTGCGGAGTCCTGTAAGGGCAAAGAAAAGCGGTAAAAGTACGAGCAGACTCACATACTCTAAACGAGGGGCAATGCGTTCTTTAAGCTCACTCTCGCTGGTTGAGGGCATCATAACACCTGCCATAAACGCACCAAAAAGGGCATGAATACCCAATAATTCTGTCGTAAGAGAACTTGCTAGTAAAATGACTAAAACAATGGTGGTAACTTTCATGTCAAGTGTTTCGTGCATTTGTTTACCAAGACTTCGTAAAAAAGGTTTGATGATAAACAGCATCACCATGATATAGATAACAATAGGAATCAGCATAAGCACTGACATTAAAAGATTGGTTGATGTTGAAACGGAAATAACAATGGCTAAGATGTACCATGCCGTTGCATCATCTGCCGCTGCACACGTGAGTGCCATCGCGCCATAAGAGGTTTTGGTAAGGTTGCGGTCTTTGAGAATACGCGCAAGTACTGGAAAGGCAGTAATGCTCATCGCGATGCCGATGAAAAGTGCAAAAGCAGTAAACGTGACTGAAGAGGAAGCAAAAGAGGGATAAATAACATAAGCAAGTATAGTCCCCAAGAAAAAGGGAAAGATAATGCTGATATGACTAATCACAATAGAAGCTTTACTCTGTTGTTTGAGTTTGTCAAAGTCAAGCTCCATTCCCACGACAAACATAAACAGAAGCAGACCAATTTGGCTTAAAAAGTGTAGGTTCTGGAATGAACTTTTAGGAAACAGTAGTGCTGAGAACTCTGGAAAAACAAGACCCAAGAGAGACGGTCCAAGAAGGACACCTGCAAAAATCTCACCGATAACGGGCGGTTGCGAAAGTTTGGAAATCAAAATGCCAAAGGTACGAGCTGCACCCATAATAACGATGATCTGCACCAACAAAAGTGCGAGTGGATGGGAAAGTTGCTTGGTAAATGTCGTTTGTAGATTATCCCAAAAACTTCCAACTGAAACAGGCTCCGAAATGAATCCTGTGCCTATATAAAGGGCATTGCCATAGTTTATAACTAAAAAGATACCACCACCAAAAAGAAGCAGTGAAAAGAGATAAATTTTCATAGAGCGATCCATCGATAACCTCCTTGAATCTAAGAGAGACACTTAGATATAAGATTCAATTATAGCATAGGGGGTTTGCTCGAATTCTTAAGCGCTCTGAACTCTTTACATGTAAAAGAAAATGCTCAATAAAAAACCATCCCTTTTGTTACCAAGTTGATATAATGTTTTCATAGAATTATCGCATGAAAGGAAGTGGGATGTCAGTCAACAAAGTTTATGTGCTCGATACCAACATTATCTTGCACAATACCAATTTTATTAAAGAGTTGTGTGATGGCGGCAACAACATCATTGTAATCCCAGAAACGGTGCTTATAGAGCTGGAAGATTTTAAAAAGAACTTCACGGAACTGGGTTACCAAGCCAGAAGTTTTGCTAGAATGCTGGCTTCCTGCAAAGTAGAAGAGGTCGACAGTGGTGAGCTTTTTCGTGTGGTTAAGATGCGCTATGAAGAAGATATTGCGATTCACCTCTTCTCCAAGACAGTTTACAACTCCGATATAGACTCGCAATTTATCAATGAATCCAACGACAAGCGTATTCTCGAAGTGGCATCGGGTGCTCAGACGTACTACCCTGATTATAAAGTGATTTTTCTCTCCTTAGACGTTTATGCGCGTATGTTTGGACTTTTCTACAATGTCACCGTTGAATCCTTGCGTGAAGATCGAAGCGATGTGCCAGAGTTTGAGTTTGTAAAACAACTTCCCATCGACTCAGCACTTTTCAATACACTCGATAAAAAGCTGATTCAGGAGTATGATCCAGAATATAACAGTGGAAATTATTGCTACGAGTTTGTCAGTAGCGATGGTAACTCTGAACACGCCATTATTTCCCCTGGTGGTATCATCCACATGCTCAACGAAGAGCTTGATTTTAGAGGCTTAGAAGTCAAACCGATCAACCTCAAACAGAAGTTTTTTATGAAAGCACTTCTTTCCAACATGTACGACATTCATGTCATTGATGCCCGTGCAGGTAGCGGTAAAACTTTGATGGCGTTTGTTGCCGCGATGAGGCTTGTGAGCAAAGGCAGTTACGAGAAAATTGTCTATGTTAGAAACTCCATCGAAAGCGTTGATAAAGGTGCGGACGTTGGCTATCTTTCAGGTAACGATGAGAAGTTCCGCATCTACAATATGGCACTGTATGATACGCTTGAATTTATCGCTAAAAAACGGATGAAAAAGCGCGATAATACGCAAGAACCGCAAGTAGCGATAGAGAAAAAAGTACAGGAGCTCATGACCAAGTACAACATCGAAAAGCTCTGGCCAGGTGAAGCGAGAGGTCGTACACTCTCAAATGCCATCGTCATCTTAGACGAGTGGCAAAACAGCTCAAATAACACCACACAGCTCATTTTATCGCGCCTTGATAACAACTGTAAAGCCATCGTGATTGGTTCAAACAGACAGATCGACAATATGTATCTTAACCGCTTTAACAACGGTTTGACATCACTGTTAAAACAGACCAAAAAACCGCAGACACACATTTCGCTTTTTGCGATAGAGTTAGACAAATCGGTACGCGGTAAATTCTCGCACTTTGCCGATGATATTTTTGGGGATGGCGACAAACACAAATGACCAAATACCAATTTAGTGGGGATGAAGACCCGATCATTTTTCGCTCCATCTTTATCTCTGACCTTCACTTGGGAACACGTTTTTCCCAAGCGGAGGAGCTTTTGGAATTTTTAAAATACTCTCATTCGGAAAACCTCTACTTAGTCGGCGATGTCATTGATGGCTGGGCGATTAAGCGCAAAATCAAATGGGCGCAGTCACACTCCGATGTTATTCAAAAAGTGCTCAGAAAAGCACGTAAAGGCACAAACGTTTACTATATCACTGGCAATCACGATGACTTTTTACGCTCTTTTTTACCTTTGGGATTGGGAGATCACATCAAAGTAGTCGATGAGGTAGAGTATATGAGCCTCAACAAAGAGCGTTTTTTCATTACGCATGGTGATTTTTTTGACAGCATTACGATGACGAAAAGGTGGCTCGCCATTTTGGGCGATTTGGGGTACGATCTTCTTCTTAACATCAATCAAGTCATTGGTTGGTTTCGTAAGAAGCTTCGTTACCACAGCCACTGGTCGCTTTCTAAGTATGTCAAAGATAATGTCAAAAGCTCCATCTCTTTTATTACGGATTTTGAGCACATCCTCAGTGAACATGCCAAACGACATCACTACGATGGCGTGATTTGCGGGCATATTCATAAGGCAGAAATCAGGGATATTGAGGGTATAAAGTATTTAAATTGTGGCGATTGGGTCGAGTCCTGCACGGCAATCGTTGAGACCTTAGAGGGTGAATTTAGGATTATACGATGGCTGGGACATTGAAAATATCACTTGCGCTTTCAGGAGGGGCGGCTAGGGGCGCGTTTCATTTAGGCGTCATTGCCGCCTTTGAGAGGCACGATGTAGAGATAGCTGCCGTTTCAGGTACCAGCATTGGTGCGGTCATTGCCGCAGGCGTAGGATCGGGTGTGAGCGCATTTGATATGATTCGCATTTTTAAAAGCAAAGCGTTTCGCAAAGTGTTTCACTTTAACTATTTTCGAAAAGGACTTCTTCGCATCAATGAAAAGGCAACTATTTTAAAAGAGATAGCACCTATTTCTCGCTTAGAGCAGATGCCAATCCCAACCTTTATAACCTGTGTGGATCTTCCTAGTGGTGAGATCGTACGTTTTTCTCAGGGTGAAACGATAAAGCTCGCCATTGCAAGCTCTGCACTCATTCCTATTTTTCGCCCCATCGCGTATGAAAATTATATGCTTATTGATGGTGGGTTTATGGACAATTTACCCGTAGAGCCACTTTTAGGGCTTGGCAATCCTATCGTTAGTGTCAACCTTTTTCCTTTACATGTAAAATCAAAAGGGACACTTTTTTCCAGTTTTGAGCGGGCGATTTATCTCTCCATCCTAGCTTCTTCCAAGCAACAGATAGAGCAGAGTGATTTGTGCATCAGCGATCCTGCTTTGGATAATTTTGGATTGTTTACTTTTGGGCAATTAGAGGCATGTTTTGAGCTAGGTTACGCTAAAGGCAGTGAGTCTATTTTGACTTTTATGGCACAACAAAGTATAATCTAATCTTTTTAAAGGTGATATGTGATCAAAGGAATAGAATGACAAGCAAAGATTATTTAACCCAAATGTTCTCCCTTCAGCAAAAGCTGAACGATGAAACCAACGGCATTGGCTGGGAAAATGGGTACACAAAAAACAACCGCATGATTAACTGGAAACGATGTATTTATATGGAGTGTGCGGAGCTCATTGATAGTTTTAGTTGGAAACATTGGAAAAACATTAACAAACCTACTGACTGGGACAATGTCACCGTTGAAATCGTCGATATCTGGCATTTTATTATGAGTTTATTGTTAGAAGATTATAAAACCAATGGCAAAGGCGACATCGAACAACTCGTTTTAGATGTACTGGATGTTCAAGGTTTTGAAGCATTTACCAAAGAGCCATTATCCGCAGGTTCTGCTGATCCGATGGAGCTTATTAACGACATTGAGAGCATTATCCACGATACAACAGGCTTTGAGATAGACCTTTACGATGGGCTTTTATGTGAGTATTTTACACTCTCACGCAAATGTGGCATTAACCTCAAAGTATTGTATAAATTTTATGTGGCAAAAAATGTTCTGAACCAGTTCCGTCAGGATCATGGGTACAAAGAGGGACATTACATCAAAGTATGGAATGGCAAAGAGGACAACGAAGTGATGCTCTCGCTCCTACAAGGAGAGTCTGCTCCAACGGTCGATGCACTTTATAAAAAGCTCGAAAAAGCCTATCCAAAGGCGTAAAAAACAGCTTGCAAAATTAATATTGCAAGCTGTCAAAGCACCAAAGGTGCGCGGGCGTTGCGCCGAGCAAAACACAGTGTTAACGTAGTCTTTGGAGCTTTGCTTCAAAGATGTGTACAGAGTTCTTGTAGAACTCTAATGGGCTTTTCCCTACTTTTTATTGTAAACGATACTTCTGCTTTTAGGCGTTTCTAAAAATTCTACGTGTGAGACTTCCACTCCCAAACGACTCATCTTTTTCGCAATGATACCGAGTAACCATGTTGAAATGTTTTCACTGGTTGGCACAAAATCGACGATAATGTAGCCTTCATACATCTCTACGATGTGGCTTGGTTGATCGGTGATCGTATTTAAGTCGGGAGTTTTATAGCCTGCTTCATTTTCAATAAGGTTTTTTTTGTCTGCAAAATGTGGCAACAATGTTTCAAAAAGCGGGTCATGAATATCGATGATGAATTTATGATCTAACGTGGTGTCTAAAAAGAGCTTGAACCAATTGAGATGATGAAAGTCGGTGACCATGCCATTTTTGAGCTCACTGCTTTGTAAAAAAACGATGATTTTGCCTTGATGACCATGAAGGTGACGACATGCTAAACACCCACTCAGTGAAAACTCAGCGTCCAGCTCTTGCGACCAAACGCGGTGTCCGTAACAAAAATCAAACTCTTTACTAATTTGCCAAAGCATTTACATGTAACCTTTCTATTTCATAGGATGATGTGTAATCATATCTAAAATAAACTATAAAGAAATATAACCTTTTTTAAATCTTAAACAACTCTGGATTTGTCATAGTACAATTTTATTTTATCTTTTATTTGCTATTCAATATTATAAAATCAACAAGACTCATATTTTTTATAAGGATAATCTATGGCTAAAGTTGTTGTTTTGGGAGCGGGTGTTGCAGGGCATACAGCCGCGCAGTTTTTGCGAAAATGGCTCAATAAAACCCATGAGGTTATTGTTGTAACGCCCAATAGTAGGTGGAATTGGATACCATCAAACATCTGGGTAGGTGTTGGACAAATGGATCAAGAAGAGGTACTTTTTGATTTGGCACCGGTGTATGAAAAGGCTGGAATTACCTATGTACAAGCAAAAGCTGTTATGATTTATCCCGAAGGAAGAGGGGAGAATAGTAAAAATTTTGTTACTATAGAACACACCAGTGCTGGACGAGAAGGTGAAAAAGAGGAAATAATTTATGACTTTCTTGTTAATGCTACAGGACCAAGACTCAATTTCGCTGCAACAGAGGGCTTAGGACCAGACAATGGTTATACCGTGTCTGTGTGTACTGCTTCACACGCAAAACATGCGGCAGATGAGCTTGAGAAGATTATCGCGGCTTTGAAAAAAGGCGAAGAGAAGAGAATTTTGATCGGTACGGGACATGGTATGTGTACGTGCCAGGGTGCGGCGTTTGAGTACACGTTTAATGTCGATCATCGCTTACGTGCTGAGGGTGTTCGTGATAAAGCGACTATTACTTATATCTCAAATGAGTATGAATTAGGTGACTTTGGTGTTGGCGGAATGCACCTTAAAATGGGCGGATACATCACCAGCGGTAAAGTATTTGCCGAGTCATTGTATGCGGAACGCGATGTCAAATGGATCACCAGAGCGCATGTCAATAAAGTTGAAAAAGACAAAGTGCATTATGAGACCCTTGCCGGCGAAATGAAAGAAGAGCCGTATGATTTTTCAATGCTTATTCCTCCGTTTGCAGGTGCGGGTATGAAAGCGTTTAATAAAAACGAAGAAGACATTACCTCTTCTATGTTCAATGCGGGTGGTTTTATGTTTGTTGATGGTGATTACAGCAAAGCAACAGCGCCTTATGAAACATGGGATGCGTCTGATTGGCCAAAAACGTGTCAAAACCAAAAATACAAAAACATTTTTGCCGCAGGTATCGCGTTTGCGCCTCCTCACATTATCTCTAAACCGATGAAGTCTCCTAATGGAACACCGATCAATCCAACACCTCCTCGTACAGGTATGCCTAGTGCCATGATGGGAAAAGCGGTTGCTGGAAGCATTGTTGATATGATCGGCGGTGCTAGTGAGCCAACCCATAGTGCTTGTATGGCGGAAATGGGTGCGGCATGTGTCGCCAGCGCAGGAAAAGGGTTGTTCTCAGGAACGGCTGTTGCGATGACCATGTATCCGATTATCCCCAATTATAAAAAATACCCTGACTACGGCAGAGATTTCGGTGGAACATTTGGTGAAATTGGTCTGGCAGGGCATTGGGTAAAACATCTCTTGCACCATGCTTTTATCTGGAAAGCGAAAATGAAACCATTTTGGTCCATCATTCCTGAATAAAGTGCTTTAGCGTAGCATGAGAAGCTTTGCTTTGAATGCGTGACAAAGTTCTGCAAGAACTTAAAAGCATCGAAGATGCGCGGGCATTGCGCCAAGCATTACCCAGTGTTAACGTAGTCTTTAGAGCTTTGCTCTAAAGGCGTGACAAAAATGAAAACAAAGGAGAACACTATGAAATTAACACCGTATTCACAAAATTCTTTTACACCGATTCCTTCAAAATTTACGATTTTTATGAGAACTTGTGTGATTTGGCAATTGATAAAATTCATTATGATTAACATCAGAATGACCATCTTAATTCTTAAATCGCACCACTAAAATCTTACATGTAACCCTGCATGCCTCTTGTTAAACCTAAAACAAGAGGCTGCTTTTCAAATAAACTTCTAATCCATTTCATACTATAATGTTAGATAGCAGATAATAATGATGTTAAACATTATTGAGGAAAAAAACGGTATGTTAAAAGTTGTCGAAATATTTTATTCCATTCAAGGGGAAGGTTCGCAGGTAGGCGTTCCCTCCATTTTTATTCGTCTGTACGGGTGCAATCTAACATGCCCATTTTGCGACGAAATACTGCACAAAGGCGAGTATGAAGAGCTGACGTTTGAAGCGGTGCTAGAGCGCATTAAAGGCTATCCTTCGATGCAAGTCATCATCACGGGTGGTGAACCAACGATCTACAATCTCAATGGCTTTATCGAATTTTTGCAAGCTTACATGTACTCTGTTTCCGTTGAAACGAATGGGTATAATTTTTCAAATATTTCCAATGCCAACTGGGTAACATACAGTCCAAAAGATTGGAATAAAATCGAGAAATTTGGTTATGATGAGATCAAATTTGTGGTGAGTAAAGACTCACCTGTGGAGAAAATACTGGAATTTAAAAGCTATAAACCCATCTTTATTCAGCCTCAAAATGAGGTAGATCGCCCCAACAAAGAGAATGTCAATTTTTGCATTGAGTTTGTCAAAGCGCATCCCCAATTCATTTTAAGTGCGCAGTTGCATAAGTTTTTAGGAGTGGAATAATGGCAAAAATTGCTTCTAAGGCACTGGTGGTATTTAGTGGTGGTCAAGACAGCACGACTTGTCTGGGTTGGGCAAAAAACCGTTTTGGTTATGTGGAGAGTATTACGTTTGATTATGGGCAGAAACACCGTGTTGAAATTGCGCAGGCGCAGAAGATTGCCAAGGCATTACATGTAAAAAACACACTCCTTAGTTTAGATGCTTTTTCACAACTTAATGACTCTGCCTTGATTGACAGTACGCAAGACATTGGCGCACATCACAGAACGCACACCAATCTTCCAGCTTCTTTTGTTCCCAATCGAAACGCCATCTTTTTTACCCTTGCACACGCTTTTGCACAAAAGCAAGACATTGAACATATTATCATCGGGGTCAATCAGACCGATTATTCAGGGTACCCTGATTGTAGAGAGCCTTTTGTAAAGGCACTTGAACTAGCACTCAATCTTGGAAGTGAAGCAAACATTACCTTTCATTCACCTCTTATGCACCTGACTAAAGCAGAAACATTTGAACTTTCGCATAAAGAGGGTGTTTTAGAGCTTGTACTCAACGAGTCACATACGTGCTATAATGGCAATCATAAGGAAAAACACGCATGGGGATACGGCTGTGGTGAGTGCCCAGCATGTATCTTGAGAAAAGCGGGCTGGGAAGCCTACGAAAAAGGCATGTAAGTTTTTACATGTAAAGATGATTATGCTATTTAGGCATAGTCATCTTTCCCAAACGTAGTGTTAACAGCTTCTTTAGCAAAGGAGTACTGCGATGAGTGTGAAGTCCTCTTTTTTCATCTTAACGATGTTAACATTTTTGATTGCTATTGCCGTTGAGTCTTTTATTTTGATGGATGAACGTCAAAATGTTAATGTCATGGCAGAGCAGAATGCGAAAGAGATCGTCCAAGGGTTTAAGCAGCTTTTGGTGTTAAAGTCTGATCCTTTCAAAAAGCAAGCGATGGACTATGCTGCATGGAATGATCTTGCAAATTTTACAGAAACAAAAGATCAACAATGGGCTGATGATAACCTCAAAGGTAGCAGTATTCAGTTTGGTATTAGCGGCTTTTATATTTTAGACAGCGCAAAAAAAGTCATCTTCACAGAAGCCGATAAACCTTTTTTAGAAACAGTGACGACCCTGCTTCCCCCTAACTTACTGGATACTTCAAGTGATGAGGTTCTCCATTTTTTCACCAAAACCACTCAAAACGTTGTCGAGTTTTATGTCGCACCCATTCATCGTATTGATGAGAAAGTAAGTAGTGATGTTTTAGCTAAAGGGTTTGTCGTCATTGCAAAACACTGGGATGAGGCTTTTTTGGAAGAGCTTAGTGGTTACGGTATTGCTGAGGCTGGCTTGAGTGCGATTAAAAACGATCATGACTATATGACGGTGCATGAGATTCCTTTGCAAGGAATTCAAAGTGAAAAAGTGGGGACACTCTACTTGCATATTCATAATCGCATGAGTGAAGTCTTGGATCATTATGGTGCAAAAGATATGAAGCTTACGATTGCGCATACGGTTATTTTGATGATTGTTTTCGCGCTTTTAATCGCTAAATTTATCTCAATTCCATTACACGATATTACGATTGCGCTCAATGCTAAAAGTAAAGAACCTTTACGAAGATATTTACTCAAAGAGAATGAATACGGAGCCATTGCTACCGCACTTTGTGAATCGTTTGATAACAAAGACGAGCTTGAATATTTCAATAAAAACTTGGAGAAAAAGATTCAAGAAGAGGTTGAAAATAGCAGGCTTAAAGATCGAATGCTTTTTCAACAAGCCAAACTGGCAGCTCTAGGTGAGATGCTGAACAACATCGCACATCAATGGCGACAACCGCTAAATAACATCAGTGTTGTTATCAATAAAATTTTTCTAGATAGCAAAGCGCAAAAACTGACTCCTGAAAGCCTTGAGGAGGAGATTAAAAAACTAAGAGTTGTAATCCAGAGTATGTCGAAAACAATCGATGATTTTAAAGAATTTTTCCTAGCCGATACCGAAAAAGTCACGTTTTCTTTGCATCAATGTATTGAAGAGAGTATCCGCATCACCGATGGGGGTATGGCCAATAGAAACATTGTTTTTCATATCGATTGTCCACCTGAGATCATGGTGTATGGATTTAAAAAAGAGCTATCGCACATTCTTTTGGTCTTGATCAATAATGCGAAAGAAGCAATCATTGAGCAACACATTCAAGCCGGCGAAATTACCATTAAAGGCTATGAGCAAGAGCATTACCTCATTCTCGAAGTTTCCGACAATGGTGGAGGCGTCGATGAAGCACAGTTGCCACATATTTTTGATCCATTTTTTACCACAAAAGATCCAAAAAGAGGTTCGGGTGTTGGTCTTTACATGTCAAAACAGATTGTTGAGCAGAGTATGCAAGGCTCTATCAACGCTTCCAATGAAAATGGAGGACTGTTCGTGACCATCGTCTTGCCACGCAACGAAGCCTAATCAATAAGTACAAGAAAGAGGGCATTTTAAGCCCTCTTGATTATTCTGCAAGAAACTTAAAGAGTGAGGTACTCCAATCTTCGCTTTTGAGAATTTTTTGATAATGGCTAATGTCTTTGAGCAATGCTTCTTCGGTAAGCTTCATGGCACTATAAGCTGCAAAAATTCCTTTAAAGTCCATACCGGTAAAAACGATTGTTGATTGAAGCGGTCTTAGGTATTCGCTGAGTGTAAAGTTGTTGTACGCACCCGCTTGGTAAGCATACTCGGGCGAGCCAGTACTGACAACGATTTTACTCTCTTTGCCTGCAAGTTTACTCCCCTCTGGTCCATACGCGAAGCCATAGCCTAACACTTTGTCTTGCCACTCTTTTAACATAGCAGGTGCGCTGTACCAGTAGAGTGGAAATTGAAAAATAATACGGTCAAATTGGACTAAAAGTGCTTGCTCTTTCGCAACATCAATAGCTTCAACGGTTTTGTAAGTAGCATAAAGATCATGGATGGTGATGTTAGGTTCATCTTTAATACTTTCAATCAGCGCTTTATTGACTTTTGATTCTGCAATATTAGGATGCGCTAAGATAATCAATGTTTTTTTCATGGTAAACTCCTTGAATTATTTAGGAAAATATATACCTAAACAACTTATAATTACCTTACAGAAAAAAAAGTAAGTAAAGAACAAAAATGGTTATTATGGTATAATTCAAAATAAGAGGTGATAATTATGATAATGATAGATGAAAAAGAGTTCCATTGCCCCGTTGAATTGACGTTGGGTATTATAAACGACAAAAGCAAGATCTTTATCGTTTATATTTTGTTAAGTGGGCAGAAACGTTTTAAAGATATTTGTGAAGCGTTTCCGCAAATTACGCAAAAGACCGTGACACAAAAGCTTAAAGAACTAGAAGCCGATCATATCATCGTGCGAACCGTCTTTGCAGAAGTGCCCCCGCGCGTGGAATATGCACTCAGCCCCATTGGCAAAGAGCTTGAAAAAGTCCTAAGTTCCATGCACACGTTTGGTGAAGCGTATGCAGCACAATATGGCTGTAAAAAAGAAAAATAAGCTTTACATGTAAAGGTATTTATGAGCAAAGAAAATTACAGATGGCTTGAAAAAGAGCTTCCTTCTTGGGTTAAAGAGGGCATTGTTACGGAGGAAAATGCGAAAGTACTTCTGAGTCGTTATGCGGGTGAAACGTCAACGCAGCGCTCTTCGGGTATGGCATTTAGTTTGTTGGGGTTTGCGCTTGTGGGGCTTGGGATTATCTCCATTTTGGCGTATAACTGGGATGCACTTGGGCATTTGGAGCGAACTATCTTAGCGATTGCTCTTTTAGTGGGTGCGCAGGGTTTGAGTTTTTGGGCGAAGTATTATCGTCCAAATGACGGGTCGCTTCGTGAAGGCAGTGGCATTTTTTGGTTTTTGATGATGGGTGCGTCGCTTGCGATTATTGGGCAGACGTATCATTTGGGTGGCAATATGTTTGATTTTCTGAGCATCTGGCTTTTGCTTACATTTGCGATTGCATGGTTGCTTCCTTCATCCGGTGCTGCATTTTTGCAAATCATTTTATGGACAGCGGTGTGGATTATGAATCGAAGTGATTTTACAACGCTCCTCGATGCCAACATAGGCTCTCATCTAAGTCCACTCTTACTGCTTACCATCGCGCTTGTTTGGATTGGCTATTATGTATGGCAACTTAAAATGGCAAAAAATGCTAATGCAACGTTGTTGCTTAGTTGGGGACTTGCTATCAGTTTATTTCTTGTTTTTATCATCGAAATTGTGATAGAAACACATGAAATTCGCAATCTTCGCAGTATACTCAACTTCTTAGCACTCTTTTTTGCGATTTACTATATGGCGGGTATGCTTTACCTTTCGCATGGGGATCGTTTTTGGCAGGCTCCTTTTTTGCGTATTGGCAAGTTTGGCGCTTTGATTTTAGTGCTTTACCATGTTTCATTTCGCTCATGGCTTTGGATGGGCGGATCGGTTGGATACGTGGAAGAACCAACGCACACAAGCTGGCTCATGATAAGTTTAGCCCTGCTTTTTCTAGCCCTTTTAGTCGTTTTGGGGCGCAAACTCAAACAGGTTCCCGCAGAAATACTTGTCATCGCGACACCTTTGATCTTTTTTGTCTACAGTCTGTTGCAAAATCAACCTCAGCCTTCGCATTACGCTGCGATGCTCTTTATAAATGCCTCGGTACTCCTTGGTGCTATTTGGATGATTGTGTGTGGTGCAAAAGAGTCTAAAATAGGGTTGATCAATCAAGGTACGATTTTGATTGCCTTGAGTATTTGGATTCACTTTATGGATGCCAATTTTGATCTGGTTGCCAAAGGTGTGGCATTTATAGCAACGGGTGTAGCGTTTTTGGTTATGAACGCCTTTTTAAGACGTCGTTTGGGAGCAAAAGCATGAGAGGGACTAAACTTTTTTTAGGGATTGTTTTTGGCGTCTTGTGTGTTGTGCAACTTGGTGCCATCCTTTTTCAGATGATGAGTTATGAGCGCATTTTAAAAGAGGGTGAGGTGTTCTATTTTAAAGTACTTCCGCTCGATCCGTACGATCCGTTCCGTGGACGTTATGTCACCCTTCGTTTTGAAAATGCAACCAAAGCGCCTTTGGCTTCTAATGAGTCAATGGATGAAACATCACCTAAAGGTTATGCGCTCTTGGAGCATCAGGAAAAAGGTGATGCAATCAAGGAAGTACGTTTTTCAAAGCCTGCAAACGGTCATTTTTTGGAAGTAAATGTGCAGTACATCAATCAAGGAAGTGTGCCAAAAAGTGCTGAAAAGCCTGAGCATGCCAATGTGTATTTTTCTTTGCCATTTGATCGTTTTTACATGCGCGAAGACATAGCCCCCAAAGCAGAGAAAGTGCTAAGAGCGCGCAGTGGTGTCAGTGTTAAAGCGAAGCTTAGAGTCTTGGGAGGAAAAGGCGTCATCGAAGACCTTGTTGTCGGTGAGACACCTCTGAGCCAATTTGTACAGTCTGAGTAAAAGCGTTACTCTTTAGCTTCAATGCCGAGTGTTAGGAGTTCGTTTTCGGTGTAAGGGATAGGTATTTTTTTGCCTTCTGTTGAGACATTCACGTAGGTAATCACCGCACTGGTTACATGTAAACAGCGGTGAGTGCCTTCGATGGAGCGCTCGGCATTGACTTCAATGCGTACTGTAAGGGAGGTTCTCCCAATTTTGATAATCTTAGCGTAACAGCTAAGGACATCGCCTACTTTGACCGCTTCACGAAATTCCATCGACTGTACAGCGACAGTTACAACGCGTCCTACATTGAGATCACGCGTTGCGAGTGCTCCTGCAATGTCCATCTGCGACATAATCCATCCACCAAAGATATTGCCAGCAGGATTTGTGTCTTTTGGCATAGCGACAATTTTAATGCGCGGTTCACCCATATTATGCATGTAGAGCCTTTACAATGAAAAGAGAGGCTAAATTTTTGTAGCCTCTTTTGAATGGTGTATCATAATACAGTATTGTTTGAAGGTAATTTAAACGAAAAATCAGATCCTACGCCTAAGCTACTTTGTATCTCAAGGGCAGTATTGTGAAGTTTGAGAATGTACGTCACAAGAGCGAGTCCTAATCCCATGGAGTTGTCCCACGAATGCGCGTTGGCGCGGTAGAACTTCTGGGTGACTTTTTCGATCTCTTCAGCCTTAATTCCCACACCGCTGTCTTTTACATGTAAAGCATCATTTTCCAGTGTAACCATGATCGCTTCTTCGGAGTATTTGAGTGCATTGTCGATGAGGTTGGAGATGACGATCTCCATCATCGTGCGATCAGCCGTGATCATATAGGTCTGCGGAAGCTCACACGAAATAGTGCGCGTAGGGTGCTTTTCACGAAAACTCTGCACAAGTTCTTGGGTTACTTTGATGATGTCAAAGAGGCTTGTTTGTGCGTTAAAGTCGCCGTTTTCAAACTTGGTTGTCAGGGTGAGTCGGTCGATCATATTTGAAATTTTCTGTCCATTTTGGACAATTTTTCCTAAAAAACGCTCTCTGATTTGCGGGTTTGCATTGGGATCATCCAGAAGCGTTTGCGCGTAGCCCATAATGGAAGCGATAGGGTTTTTAAACTCATGGCTAATGGCAGAGATGACATCGCTTCGTTGTTGGGAGATGAGCTTGATTTTAGCCGTATACTTGCGTTTTTGTTTCGCACGTTTTTCCAACTTGGAGGCTAATTTTTTGAGGTAATTGGCAATTTCAAAAAACTCCAAACTAAAGTGTGAAGTGATGGTGATTTTATAGTCTTTGTCGGCAATTTGCTGAAGATTTGTAACGATCTTATCGATCTCTTTGCGCACTTTTTGGCTGAAAATATACGTCACATAGAGACCCGCTAAAATGCTGAGTGTAAAAATAACAGCGATTTTTACCCATAAGTGGTAAAAGTTGTGCATAATGGTGTCAATGTTGGTGGCAAGGCGCAAGAAGAAGACTTTATTGTCTCTCTCAAAGCGGTGCGCAACATACAAAAAGTTACTTTTGACAGAGTCTGAGAAACGCACAGAGTGAGCATAGTCAATTTTATGGGCTTTGATGATCTCTTCGCGATGAGCGTGGTTATCCATGGTTTCGTTATCTTTGTCACTATCGACTAAAACAACGCCATTTTGATCAATCAATGTCACACGAATGCCATAACTCTCTTTGATAACTTTGGCGTAACTTTCAAGGTCATTGATGTAAGGAAGTTGAGCCTGAATAAATTTGATGTGCGTTTCAAGTTCACTCTTGTAACGATCAATATTTTCATTTTTAATTGTAAAGTAACTGACCAAACCAGAAAGACACAGCGTGCCCAAAAAAAGGGCAAGAAGGGCTCTTGTAATGTGTTGATGGAGCATTAGCATAGGCTATATCCTACGCCCCAAATAGATTTGATGTACTCTTTTTCTTTGGTTGGGTCGATCTTTTGTTTCAGGCGGTTGATGGCGACATTGACCGTCTTGTCTTGAAAAAATTCATCATTTTTCCAGACATGCTCGAGTAGAAACTCGCGGCTTAAAACAGCGCTTTTATTTTCAATCATCGTGCGAAGCAAATCAAACTCTAATTTGGTGAGTTCAACCTCTTTAGTGTTTACATGTAAACGGTGCGCGTCTAGGTCTAACACAAGGTCTCGATAGGAGAGCATGTTGTTATTGGCAGGTGCGGTGCGAGAGAGAATCGCTTTGATGCGAAGCAAAAGCTCTTTCATATTGTAAGGTTTGGTGACGTAGTCGTCGCATCCGCGTAGAAAACCCTCTTCAATGTGCGTATCGCTGTCTTTGGCTGTAACAAAGATAACCGCTTGCATAAAGCCCTTTTTGCGCAGGGCTTCAACAAACTCACTTCCCTCAACACCGGGTAAGTTTCGATCAACAATCAGAAGATCAATAGGCTCTTCTTGAAGGCACTTTTCAACATTTTTAGTGCTTAAAAAGCCCAGCGTTTCATAACCCTCTTTTTGAAGGTGATACTCCAAAAGTTCAAGCAAGTCTTCTTCGTCTTCAATAATTAAAATAGTCTGCTTCATTTGCTTCCTAGTAAGTCTTCATCTCTCCGCCAACACGTGCGAAGATCATCAGTTGGACGATGTTCACACTACGGTCTGCCATGCGCTCTAACTTTCGCATTGTACTTAAAATCTGAATAAAATCAGCCGACTGGTCGATCATTTTGGCGATGTCGCTAAGGATGTTTTTCTCTAAAATAGAGTAGAGATCATCACTTTTACTCTCTTCAACTTTGACACGGCGGTAAACATCTTCAAGGGTATCTTTGTCTGCAACATCAATCGTTCCAATGGCAAGAGAAACGGCCTTGATAGCGGTTTTGCATAGGTGTGTTGAGTATTCATGCAATGAAATAAATGGAACATCGCCTTGGAGATGAAGTGCCATGCGTTTGCTAAAGCTGCGAATATTTTCCGCAATTTTGACAAGTTCGTTGGTGATTTTAAGGTAAGCCACCATCTTGCGAAGGTCTTTCGCCTCAGGACCAAAAAGGGCTAAGGTAACGACAATTTCGTTGTCAATCGCGTTAGCTTGGGTTTCGATATTTTTAAGAAGTGTACGAGAGGATTCAAAGCGAGCAATGTCCAAACTCTCCATACCACTGAGTGCTGTTTCACTTGCCATTGTGATCTCAGAACCCAAATCTATGAGCATTTTTTTGATTTCTATCAGTCTCTCTTCATATTTTTGAAGCATATATTTTCCTTACAATAGTTTGCCATTATTGTAGTTTTAAATCATTACAATATGGTAACATAAAATCCTCTCTAGCGTTACCACATCGTAATGCTCTGTGTTTATAATCCATCCATAAAAAGAGACATAAAGGAGCATTTATGGTAGACGTAGAAAAGACACTAAGCCTCAAGTACCCAAGAATTGTTTATTATCCCTCTATTGTGAGAAATTTTGTGGTTTATCTGCTAAAAAGAGTACTGCACGAAGAGGAGATTAACAATTTTATGGTGCATGGTGAAGCGTACCGTGGTTTTGACTTCGTTGAAGCGGTTTTGGAGTATTTTAATTTTGGTTACACCGTTTCCAATAAAGATAAAGCCAATATCCCCTCATCGGGTCGTGTGATTATCATTGCAAATCACCCTTTAGGCGCGCTGGATGCACTTGCCCTCATTTCACTTGTCAAAGAGATACGTAGTGATGTGAAAGTGCTTGCCAATGATGTTTTAATGCAGATAGAGCCCCTAAGTTCGCTTTTGATTCCTATTGACAATCTTAGTGGATCTACGGCGAAAGAGTCGATTAAAAAAGTGTATGATGCGCTTGAAAATGATGAAGCACTCATCGTTTTCCCCTCCGGTGAGGTCTCTCGTGCCCACCCAACGGGCATTAAAGATGCAAAGTGGAAAAAAGGGTTTTTGAAATTTGCGCAAAAAAGCAATTCGCCCATTTTACCCGTATTCATCGACGCTAAAAATTCGCCACTTTTTTACACGCTTTCCATGATCAACAAAAAGCTTTCCACCTTTTTGCTTGCGCGTGAGATGTTTAAAAAACGCTCTAAAGTCATCAGTTTTAAAGTAGGCGAAATGATCGCTTTTAAGACACTGCAAAAATCAGAACTGGGTGAAAATACACTCATTAATCTCTTAAAAAAACACCTCTACAAAATCAGTAAAGGTAAAAAAGGTATCTTCACAACCCAAACGGCGATTGCGCATCCTGAGGAGCGTAAAGCAATTCGTGCTGAACTTAAAAAATCGACACTTTTAGGGCAGACGAGTGATGGCAAAAAGATCTATCTCTATACCTATGAGAGCGGTTCTATTTTAATGAAAGAGATCGGGCGTTTAAGGGAGTTTACATTTCGTAAAGTCGAAGAGGGCACAGGCTCTAAGCGAGATGTTGACGCGTTTGATAAACACTACAAACACATTATTCTATGGGATGATGAAGAGCTTGAAGTGGTCGGTGCGTATCGTATTGGTGAAGCTAATTTTATCAATCAATATTTTGGTGTGGATGGGTTTTACTCACAAACACTCTTTGAATTTAAGCAAGCATTTGAGCCTTATTTGAACAACTCCATTGAGTTAGGACGAAGTTTTGTGCAACCGCGTTACTGGGGAAGTAGGGCGCTTGATTACCTCTGGCAGGGCATTGGAGCGTACTTGTTTCAAAACCCGCATATTCGTTACATGTACGGACCTGTCAGCCTAAGCGATGTGTATCCTAAGATCGCCAAAAATCTTATTGTGACCTTTTATGCACTCTACTTTTCGACAGACAAAGAGCTCGTGAGTGCGCGCAATGGCTTTTTTATGAGTAAATTGGAAAAAGAAGAAGCGCAGGCCTTTTTTAAAGGCAATGACTATAAAGAGGATTTTGCCGTTTTAAAAGAACAACTCTCGCATATAGATCTCAGCGTGCCAACCCTCTACAAACAGTACACAGAGCTTTGCGAAGAGGGCGGTATCTGCTTTTTGGACTTTAATATTGACAAAGAGTTTGCCAACTGTGTCGATAGCTTCATCTTAGTGGACATCACCAAAATCAAAGAAGCCAAAAAGGCGCGTTATATTAAAGGAGCTTAATCATCTAAAGGCTCATTGAAAAATTGAGCCTTATTGTCTTGATACTTTTCAATCATGGCATTGATCTCTTCACGTGCCTCTTTGGGTTCGAGTATGATCATATCAGGGAACCATCTGCGGGCTAACATCAAGATAAAATCGTTACTTGTAATTTGGTAAGAAATTTTAATCCAACCATTAGGCAAGGTGCCTAAAATCTTTTGCGTGCGCGAAAAAGATTTTTGACGAAAGAATTTCTCTAGGTAAGGAGGTATAGCAACAATTGCTTCATAGCTTGGAATTTTATAGCCTTCAAAAAAGCTTTGGGCATTACAGACAAAATTTTCGGAGTATGTATCTTTATTGAATGTTTTGGCTTGCAGTGTAATAGAGTCTATAAAGCCTACACGAATGAATCGAAAGCCATTATTGGAAGGTTCATGTTCATGTAAAATGGCTAAACTCCAGTTCCCTTTACAGTAGATAATTTTAAGTGGTTTAACATCGCTTAAAAGTTCTTTTTCATAGACAATATCGCAATAGCGTCTGCCTTTGATTGCTTTTTTAAGGGTATCAAATGTTTCTTGTGAGGGAAGTGTTTCAGAAGGACTTCCTTTGATGAGAAAAACTTGTGTCAGCTCTTTTTGAATTTTATTGTCCACTTTGCGGTGCATCGAAGGCAGTTCGTTCGTAAAGCCAGGGTTGATGATATGCAAGAGGTCAATGAGGTGTTCTATCTCTATTTTATCTTCTACGCTTGGTAAAAGGGCATGATTGAAGAATTCTTTATTGATAGAGGTGTAACTGCCACGTGCGGTTTGAATGATCGAATGCTCTCCAAAAAAAGATCGTAAATCTTCAAAATATCGTCTTAGCGTTCTTTCTGAAATCTCTTTTTTGGCTGCATAATCACTAATGACGATTTCTTTACCTCTTGTCAGTTCTTGTAGGAGCTCAAATACTTCAAATATTTTTTTACCGTTCATTGTTGCTCTTTGTATAATTTTAGAAAGCGAAGAGGATATCTCTTCGCTCAAGGTAGTCAGTATAATTCTACCATAACATTAAGTAGCGAGTGTATGCGTGGCTTTTACCATAAACCTATTACTTTCCACCAAAGACCACCAATACCTACCCAAACCAATAGGTTAATGATTGAGGTATAAAATCCAAGTTTCCACCATGTTGCTTGATCAACATAACCCGCACCAAAAATAATCGGTGCAGGTGCTCCACCGTAATGGGTAATAGACATACAGATGTTAGACATGTACGCCATTGAAAGCGCTACGAGATAAGCAGGTGCACCCGCAGCTACCATGACGGCGCAAAAGGCGGCATACATCGCTGTAATATGCGCGGTTAAACTTGCAAATGCGTAGTGAGAATAGACATAAACAATGATGAGAATGGTCATAGCCAGTGGCCAAGAGATACCAGCAACTTGAGCACTTACTGCTTTTGAAAAGAGTCCGATTAAGCCAAATTTAGTTAAAAATCCAGCCAAAGTCATGAGTGTTCCCATCCAAATGAGTGTATCCCACGCACCTTTCTCTTCTAACACATCTTTCCAATCCAACGCTTTGGTGATGACCATCACACTCACCCCTAGCATCGCAACAACGGTTGCATCAATGCCTGTGAGCTGTGAAGTTGACCATAAAATAAGCGCACCCACAAAAACACCGCAGATGACCTTTTCACCAAAAGAGAGAGGTCCCATTTTGGCTAGCTCTGCCTTAGCAATCTCTTTTCCTTGTGGAAAGGCTTTAATCTCAGGAGGATAAACCTTATAAAGAAAATAGGGGATAATCATTAAAGAAAGTAAGCCTGGTACCGAAGCACCCAGTGCCCATAGTCCCCATGAAATTTCAATTCCTAACGCTTTTTGAGCGAGCGTTGCGATGAGTGGGTTTGCTGCCATTGCCGTCATAAACATGGCGTTTGTGATGGTGTTTCCTTGATACAAAATCTGCATCAAAAATCCACCTGCTTTTCGCTCCGTCCCATCAGTTGGTTCAGAACCTAATGCGGTGCAAAGACTGCGAACAATGGGGTAAAGAACACCACCCGCTCTTGCACCACTGGAAGGCATCGCTGGCGACATGATAAGATCGCTGATGGCCACAGCATAACCAAGTTTTAATGTACTATCGCCGATCATTTTAATGACCACATAGGCGATTCTTCTACCAAAGCCTGTGACGATAAACCCTTTTGCAAAGATAAAGGCTGAGGCAATGAGCCAAATGGTGTTATTGCCAAAGCCTGAGAGTGCTTCGGAAGGTTTTAACACATTCAAAAGAATGGTCAGAGTAATGGCAATGAACGCTAAAGCCCCCATGGATAGGGGTTGCAAAATAAATCCTAAAATCGTAGCCACAAAGATGGCAAACAAATGCCATCCTTGCGCCGTAATACCCTCAGGGGAGGGCATAAACCAAATGCTCACACCTACGAGAACCACAATAAGGCCGTTAATAATATTTTTATTCATCGGATACCCCTTATAGAATTATTTTAAACGATCTGCTAATACCCTGTCTACAAATTCTGATGATAGCCCTGTGTATTTTTCTGGTCGAAGAATCTCTGCAAGCTCTTCTCTTGTAAATGCATTTGCCACTTCTTCGCGTGCAAGTAGTGCATCGATAACCATCGTGCCTTCAGAGAACGCCTTCATGCAGACTTCATAAACGATTTCATGGGCAGTTAAACGACCCAATTTCTCGCCAAGGTGTAACATAACGGCTTCACTCAGCATCGCGCCTTTAAGTTTGTTCAAGTTCTCTTTCATGTTTTCGGGGTAGACGATGAGGTTTTCTAAGGTGTCATTCATTTTCTCTAAAGCAGCAGCTAAACAGATAGATGTTTTAGGCACAATGTCCCATTCAACGGCTTCACAGCCCCAGTCTCTCTCGTTTTCACATTGCATGATTTCAACAGCCAAAGGTGCTTGCGCACGAACGATTTTTGTTAACGCGATAATGCTCTCACAGACTTGTGGGTTACGTTTGTGTGGCATGGTAGAACTTCCGATCTTGCCCATGAAGAAAGGCTCTTCTACTTCACAGATTTCTGTTCTTTGAAGGCTTAAAATTTCGTGTGCGATTCTGCTGATCGTGCCAGAGATGAGGGCAAGAAGTGAAACATACTCAGCGATATGGTCACGCGTTGGATGCCAAGAGATAACAGGAACGGCAAGACCTAAGTCTTTCATCATCAACTCTTGCATTGCAAAACCTTTACCTTCTTGAGAAGCAAGGGTTCCAACAGCACCACTAAGTTGTCCTTTTAGAAGTCGAGGTTTTAGCTCTTCTAGACGGATAAGACTACGTTTGACTTCATCCGCCCACATCGCAGTTTTGAAACCAAATGTAATAGGAAGTGCATGAATAACATGTGTTCGTCCAGCCATAACAGTGTCTTTGTATTTCTCAGAAATTTTGAGACATTCTTCGTATGTTTTAGTAAGGAGTTTTACTAAAAGCGCATGACCTTCTCTCATTTGAAGAATCAAACCATTATCCATGATGTCTTGGCTAGTTGCACCCCAGTGAACAAACTCACCAGCGTTGTTGTCAAGAACTTTTTTGAAAGCTTTGAGAAGTGGAACGATGGTAATCGTGCTTTTGTAGGTTTCGCCGATTTCATCTAAATTTAGAAGCTCCGCTTTTGCTTTTTTAGTGATCTCTTCTGCGTACTCTGGTTTGAGCATGCCAAGTTTTGCTTGAGCACGTGCAAGTGCCGCTTCTGTATCGAGCCATTTTTGAACACGGTTTTCATCGCTAAAAATCTTTTTCATCTCATCGCTTGCAAAAAGCACACCAAATACTCTACTATCTATTGAACCAGATGCCATAACTTTCTCCTTAAAACAAAATTTTATAAGAGAATGGTATCGGATAGGTTTGACAGAAACTGACCGTAAAAGAGAACTTAGGGCGATAATTGTGACAGAATTTGACCGTTAAAAAAGAGTTTTAAAAAAGGGAGGAAAAGAGAAGAGCAAGGCTTATCACTACTTCGTGATAAAACCTCGCATACTTAAAGAGCTATTTTGAAAAATTGGGACGATGGATTGTACACATTCATTTTCTTTCAGTGTTCCTGCGATGTATAACAGTGGCAAATAGTGGTCGATGGATGGGTGTGCTGTTTTAAAATCAGGACACAATGACTCAATTCTAATGAGCGAGTCTATATCTTTACATGTAAACGCTTTGTCAATAAAGCTGTCGACATTTTTCGCCCATTCAACTGCGGGTGCATTGATGTTGTAAAAGTCAACCAACCCTAAATTATGCGTTAAATTGCCACTCCCAATAATCATAATACCTTCTTCACGAAGTACTTGAAGTTGTTCACCCATCTTTACATGTAAAGAGAGCGGGAGATTTTTATTGATACTTAGTTGTATAACGGGAATGCTTGCTTTGGGGAAGAGATAAAAAAGAGGCATCCACGCACCATGGTCAAGTCCACGTTCTACCAAAGGGGCATCTAAAAGGGTTGCAATACGTTTTGAGAGTGTATTGTTGCTGGGTGATTTGTAGCTGAGTTCATACAAAGCGGGCGGGAATCCGTAAAAGTCGTACAGTGTCTCATACGCAATACCCGAACTGATACTCACACTTGTTTGATTGGTGTACCAGTGTGCTGAGATGACAAGAATGGCTTTTGGCGTAGGAAGTTCACGTGAGAGGGCTTCCAGCGCTTCGGTATAACTGTTCTCCAAGATCAAATTCATAGGCGAGCCGTGCCCCAAAAAGAGGCTTGGCATGATTGGTGGCATCAACTCTCCTTAGGCTGTTTTAAAGGCAGAAAGCGTTTGACTTAGACTTTCAGAGAGTTTAGAGAGATGTTCAGCCGCACTGGCAATCTCTTCGACACTTCTCGCATTGGTCGTGGAGAGCTGGTGGATGTTACTGATGCGGTTCATCACTTCGCCGGCTTTGGCACTACCCTCTTTTGCATCACTCGCCGTACGCAAAGCTAAGGTTTTGGCTTCATTCATATTGTCTACGGTTTGAAGCATAAGTGTTTGTGTGTTTTCAGCACGAAGTCCAAGTGCTTGGATCTCCTCAGCACTTTTTTTCATCATATCTGTTGAGGTATTGACCGACTGAACGATGACTGCTACGGTTGCATTGCTTTCCACAAGACTTTTTTGGGTACGTTCAGCGAGTTTTCGCACTTCATCGGCAACAACAGCAAATCCACGCCCATGTTCTCCTGCACGCGCCGCTTCAATAGCAGCATTAAGCGCTAGAAGATTGGTTTGTTCTGCAATATCAGAGATAACAGAGAGCACTTGTTGAACTTGTGAGACCTCTTGATCAAGATGTTCAAGTCTGCTGGAGAGATCGGTTTGGCTGACGACAATGGTTTGAAGATCTGAAGAGACAGAGAGCACCTCTTTAGAAGCGTTTCCTAACTCATCGGCAACGCTTGCGATCATATTGCCCGATTGCGTTGAACTCTCTTCACTGGTTTTTAAGATGGTCGCAACCGTTTTGGTTGCTTGAACGGTTTCATCAACCTCTTTAGCGGCATCTTCAGTACGTTTGCCGATTTGCAATGATGTCGAAGAGAGCTCTTCAGCTACCGCTGCGTTTTCTATAGCCGTGCGCTTCGCGTTATCGAGTGCTTGACGGAGCTCTGAAAGCAGGGTATTGACCGTTTGCATCATGTGTGCAATTTCATCGTTACCAATAGTTTGTATGGTATGTTGAAGGTCTTTATGTTGACCAATATAGGTACACTCTTCAGATGCTTTTTGAATGGAGCGTTTGATTTGGTTGGCAATAAACCAGAAAAGAAAACAAGCACCTCCTGAAATGATCAGTGCCATAACGATCCCAATGATGCGTGATCTCTCTACTTGAGCATCTTCATAAGCCATAATAGCATCAGAGAGTTTTTCAACTTTCTCTTCAATATCAGTGTTTTCAACGCGGAGTTGTTCTGTGAGTTTTGCAAAATTTTGCCCCTCAGAAGAAGCGATGAATTCTGGTGAATTAATATTTATTTTGTATTTTTTTATAATTTCTAAACGAGCTGTATTGGTTATATGGTGTTGCTTGAGGTCTTCTTTAATTTGGTGTAGAAGGGCTAGATTCTCTTTAAAGTGAATTATTTTTTCTAATTCATCAAGATGTTCCAATAGATTCTTATAAGAAAGAGCATAATTGTCTAATGATTTTTGATCAAAATAGAGCTGATACCCTCTTGAATGCATAAGAAGCTCTGCCGTATGCTTTGAAATTTCACCTGTTGTTTGAATTTTATCGGTTGCTTGTTCTGCACTGCTGGTGTTGGAAATAAGCAGATAACTAAGACTTACTGTACCAAAGAGAACAACAATAAGTAAAAAGAAGAGTTTGGCGCGTATGGTGGATAACATAAAGACTCCTTGTTTAGCCCGAAGAGATGAAAACTTTTATGTGGAATTATACCAATAGATTACTAATAAGCGGTTAACGCATAATACTTAATTTGCTTTTTCATTGAGTGGGTTTGGGTGATTTGAAAGGTTTTTTAGCATTACATGTAAAGATAAGGGAGGAGTTGGAATTATCCAAATCTTCCCGTAATATACTCTTCTGTTAAACGCTCTTTTGGATTGACAAACATGTCTTTGGTAGCACCAAGCTCAATGAGCTCTCCTAAATACATAAATGCGGTATAGTCCGAAAGACGTGCAGCTTGTTGGAGGTTGTGTGTTACGATGATGACGGTAAGTTGCTCTTTCAGCTCAATAATCAACTGCTCAATCGCAAGCGTTGAAATCGGATCAAGCGCGCTGGTTGGCTCATCAAAAAGCAACACTTCTGGTTCAACGGCAACCGCACGCGCGATGCAAAGGCGTTGTTGTTGACCGCCTGATAGTGCGGAAGCTCCATCTTTTAAACGGTCTTTCACTTCATCCCAAAGGGCTGCCCCACGCAGCGCTTTTTCGACTTTTTGTGCCAAGATTTTTTTATCTTTTAATCCTTGCAGGCGTAAACCATAAGCGACATTGTCAAAGATGCTCATTGGAAAAGGGGTTGGTTTTTGAAAAATCATACCAATTTTCATACGAAGTGCTATGAGGTCTATATCTTTATCTAAAAGATTTTGGTTGTCGCCATGAAAATGGATCTCTCCCTCATAACGATTGCCAGGGTAGAGGTCGTGCATACGGTTAAAAGAGCGAAGCAGGGTTGTTTTACCACAACCGCTAGGTCCTATGAGCGCGGTTACTTTCTTTTTTGCAATAGGCATATCAATGGACTTGAGGTTTGGGTCGCTCTTGCCTGCATAGTAGAAGTTAAAATTCTTAACTTCAAGTTCAAGAGCATCGTTCATAGGCGTAATGGTAGCCATAAAATTCCTTTATTAAGTAAATTTCTTACGACTCAATTTCGCAAGAACTAAAAGCACCAAAGGTGCGCGGGCTTTCTGCCGAAGAAAACCCAGTGTTAGCGTAGCTTGAAAAGCTTTGCTTTGAAGGCGTGTTATGAGTTCTGGAAGAACTCTATTTTTTAATTAAAAGGCGACCGCCAATGTTGATCGCAAGAATAGCAAACGCTAAGATAGCTGCACTTGCCCAACCAATGGCTTGCCAGTCTTCAAAAGGACTCATTGTGTAATTAAACATGGTCACAGTTAAAGATGCCATTGAATTGCTCATATCGGTGGCGAAAAAGTTATTATTGAAGGCGGTAAAGAGAAGCGGTGCTGTCTCTCCTGCAACCCTTGCAACGCCCAATAGGACACCGGTTGTAATGCCCGTAATCGCACCTTTGTAAACAATTTGCACGATGACTTTCCATTTTGGCGCACCCAGTGCGTAAGCCGCTTCTCGCAGTTCAATAGGCACAAGGGCTAGCATGTCATCGGTGGTGCGAATAATGACAGGAATCATGATAATAGCAAGTGCAACGCTTCCTGCCCATCCTGAGAAATGACCAAGAGGCATAACCAAAATACCGTAAACAAAAACACCAATGATGATCGAAGGTGCTGACATCATAATATCGGAAAGATCACGCGTAAAGTTTGCAAAGCGTGAACTTCTGCCATACTCGCTGAGGTATGTTCCCGCTAAAAGCCCCATCGGCACACCGATAATCGTAGAAGCAAAGGTAAGCATCAAATGTCCGACTAAAGCATGACGAAGTCCGCTCGGTGCAATACCTGGAGGTGCGCCATCTTTGATAAAGAGATCTAAGGAGATGTGCGAAAGTCCATTGAAAACAAGCACTCCCAAAATCCAAAAGAGAAAAAAGATACCAATGAGTGTTGCTAAAGAGGCGAGCGAGAGTGCAATGATATTGGTAATTTTTCGTTTTTTATAAGATGAGTTAACCTTAACCATTTTTTCTCACTTTTCGTAAAAATGCAAATTTTGCAACGGCAATCACGGTAAAGCTGACCACAAACAAGATAAGCGCTAAATAGAAAAGACTTGAGTAGTACAAGTCTCCATCGGCTTCACTAAATTCGTTGGCTAAGATGACAGGAATGCTGGTTGCTGGCTCTAGGATGGAAGAAGGCATATTGGTGCTATTGCCCATCACAAAGGTAACCGCCATGGTCTCGCCAAGCGCGCGTCCTAAAGAGAGAATAACAGAACCTATTACTCCCACTTTGGCAAAAGGAATAATGACATCTTTAATGACGTCCCATTTGGTCGCTCCTAGTGCGTAGGCAGACTCTTTGAGGATGTCAGGTGTTGTGTCCATCGCATCGCGTGATACGGCTGCTGTAAAAGGGATGATCATAATGGCAAGGATAATGCTCGCCGTTAATGTTCCAATCCCTGACGTTCCTGTTAGTTTTTGAATGAGTGGTACAAAGAAAAAGAGCCCCCACATACCATAAACAATCGATGGAATTGCAGCAAGAAGCTCGATCATTGTTCCGATCAATGATTTTAGACGTCCTCTTGCAATTTCAGAGAGGAAAATGGCAATACCAAGAGCAAGAGGTGTGGCTAAAACCATTGCCGTTGCGGTGCTCGTTAGTGTGCCATAAATCGCAGGAAATGCTCCAAACTTTTCAAGATTGGGAGCCCATTCAGTGTCAAAAATAAATCCAAATCCTAACGTATCAATGGAAAGTTTAGCGTGGTCGTATAAAACATAAAAAATACTCACGAGAATGACAAGCACAGAGATGGACATGACTCTTGAGACATTTTCGAAGATAAAGTCGCCAACGTTAAAGTTCTTCATTGTTTTCGTGTTTCCTTGTTTGGTAAAGATAAAAGTGTACAAACAGCAAGAGGAAAACCCCTTGCTGAAAAATTCAATTGCTTTACTTAGCGCCGTTTGCTTTCCAGTAAGCAACAATAGCAGTAACAGTCTCTTTTGGAAGAGGAATGTAACCCAATTTTTGTGCTTCTTCGGCACCTTTTTCAAATGAGTAGTCAAAGAATGTTGCAACTTTTTTGTTCTGGTCTGCTTTTTCTGTTGGCAATAAAATAAACGTTGCAGCTACAATTGGGTATGTGTTTTTACCCGGTTGGTTTGCTAGGATTTGATAAAATCCTTCTTCTGCTTTCCATTTTGCATTGGCTGCTGCTGCTTTGATATTTTCAGTCGTTGGTTTAACCCATGTTTTTTCAGCACTTTGGATGGTTACCATTGGAAGGTTGTTTTTCTCAGCATACGCTGTTTCAACATAACCGATTGAGCCTGGAGTTTGCTTGATCATGTTGGTCACACCTTCATTGCCTTTTCCACCTATGCCTACTGGCCACTTAACGGTTTTGCCAAGACCAACTTTTTCATGCCATACCGGGCTGATTTGGTCTAACCAATAGGTAAAATTCCATGTTGTACCACTTCCGTCTGAACGGTGTGCAATGGTAATCGCTTGATCAGGAAGTGCAACACCTGTATTATCCGCAGCGATTTTTGGGTCATTCCATTTGGTGATAGTTCCCATAAAAATGCCTTCAACTGCAGCATTGGAGAGTTTTACTTCTTTGCCTTCAAGTGTTGGGATGTTGTACGCTAAACCAATCGCACCCACAACAGCAGGGAATTGTAATAATTTATCTTGAGCTAATTTTGCAGGCTCTAATGGTTCATCGGATGCACCAAAATCAACCGTACGTGCTTGAATTTGTTTAATTCCACCACCGCTTCCGATGGATTGGTAGTTCACCTGAATACCTGTGGTTGCCTCATACGCATGTGCCCATTGGTAATAAATAGGAGCAGGGAAACTCGCACCCGCGCCACTGATTTTATCTGCTGCCATAAGACTCACTGCTGCTAGAGCGGAGAGAAGAAGCATTTTATTCATTGAAAAACCCCTTGTTTTTTTGTTTTAACAGGTTGAATTTTAATAAGACTTCATTACAATTTGATTACAACATGCAATACATTTTGAAGTGAATTGAAGTGTTGCGCTAAGACATTAGCTATAAATGCAAAAGTACATTGATGAGACACTCATTTTTCATTTGACATTTTTTACATGTTGTCACACAAAGCATTTTATAATCTAAGGAAGTTAAAAATAAATTTCTTAGGAGACTTTAGTTGTTTTTGCAAGTAAAGATAAAGCAGAAGAATTCATGAAACAATATAAGGAAAGAAACGTTCTTGATTTTGCACAAGTTTCTAATGGGCTTAATGAATCTTTTGACTGACAAACAGCACTAGAATATGAAATAAGAGACTACTCAATCAATCCACAAAAATAAAACTTACCCACCTCTCTTTAAAAATAGAGTTAAAATATAAAAATATGATTTTTTTGTACTTTTTATAAAAAATAATATTTCTGTGACGCAAACTGTGACACGTTTTAGTTAGAATGATGACTTTAATAATTTTAAAAATAAAATATATGTGTTGTATTTAACATTTATTTAATATTAAATATAACTAATGTAGAAAATTACTAAAAAATCTAGTACTTTTCTTCTTTAATATGTATTTTTTGAATATTACTATTGCCATTACATGTAAAGATAATATGCGCAACACAAATAAAACAATTCCCTACAATTGGGAAAGAGACTAAGGAATCCTATGCGGAGAAAATTTAAAGTTTGCACCTTTTTTTTAGTGATGGCAAGTCTTGCTTACGCCGAGTCTGTTACTGACTTAATCGATAAAAGAGAGCAGTTTGAGAAACAAAAAGAGGTTTTTGAAAAACTTGAAAAGCGCCAAGATGAAAACATTATGCGTTATAACGTTGAAAAGCCCGAGCTTTTACCCCAAAAAGATGAGCAATGTTTTGAGATAAAAGAAATTAAGGACGAAGGTATAACATTACTTTCTCATAGTGAGAAACAATTTTTATATGAGCAGTACATTGGCAAGTGCAATTCCCTTACGGATCTATCCAATCTAGCGCGCGAACTTACTGCATTGTACCTTGATAAAGGGTATATCACTTCACAAGTTTATATCAAACCTCAAAATATCGCTTCAGGTGAAGTAACACTTTATGCTGTTGAAGGAAAAATAGAAAAAATATCTCCCGATGAGCGTTATATCAACAGTGCTTTTATAGGACAACAGGGGGATTATCTCAATCTTCGTGATTTAGAAAATGCCGTTGAGATGATCAATCGTTTGCCAAGCAATCATGCCACAATGGATATGGTTCCTAGTGAAAAGGTCGGTTATACCGATGTTAATATTGAAAACAATACCACAAACCGCATCAATGGAAATATTGGACTTAATAATTTTGGAACCAAAAAGACAGGCGATAAGCAAGGCTCTCTTGAGCTCAATCTTGACGATCCTTTAAGGCTTAATGATCAGTTTAAAATCAATCTCAACAGTACCAATAAACACTTTCAAAATGAAAATTCCGTAGGTGATAGCTATGAGTATTCCATCCCTTTTGAACGGTTACTGACTACTTTAAGCTATCGAAAAAGTCGTTATGAGCAATACGTTAATGGCGGCATTAATCGCTATGAATCTAATGGCGATACTAAAACCTATACCTTAGCACTCAATTATAAGCTCTTTCATAATGAATCACATCGTGTTAGCGTTGGAACTTCTGTATCGCAGTATCAAACACAAAACTATATGAGCAAAGCACTGATTGAAACCTCTAGTTATGATCTCTCCAAAGCGGGCGCAATGATAGATTATATGTATCAAACAACAGGTTTTTACACGTATGTAGCATTCAATTACACCAAAGGAACCGATTGGTTTAACGCTCACAATCCAACAGCTCTTAATGAAAAATACGCTCTTTATACTATTGATGCTTCACTAAGTAAGCGCCTTGATGAATTTCAATACGCGCTTAGTGGACACTATCAACACTCCAATGACCAACTCTTTAGTGCCAATCAAATCAGCATAGGCGGGCATTATAGTATTCGCGGTTACCAAAAAGAGGGGCTGAGTGGCAATACTGGCTATTATGTACGTAATGAGCTCTCTTATACCCCTCAAGTCAAGTTTATGGAGTACTTTGATCAGACCTATTTTATAGCCCTTGATGGTGGCGAAATCAAAAAAGAAGTCGATACTAAAGGTGGTACTTTGCTGAGTGATTCTTTAGGACTTAAGCTCAAAAGAGGTGATTTTGATATGACACTTTACTATGCAATGCCTCTTTATAAAAAAGACGTGAGTGTCACTCACAATTTCTTTGGCGTTTCTGCCAATTACCGTTTTTAATCAACCATGAATGTACGAACAAAGGAAACACATGACAAGTAGACAAGTTGTATCCGTTATTGTTAGCACCGTTTTAATATTAAACCAAACACTCCTAGCAGCAGAACTCACCATAGATACCAGTGCGCCTAAAGCCAATCAAGCAGACCTCATTAAAGCACCCAGTGGAACGACAATTGTCAATATAGTAACGCCCAATTCGCAAGGGCTTTCGCACAATAAATTCTCAAATTTCAATGTCGATTCACAAGGTCTCATCCTTAATAATGCTAAAACGATTGCTAATACGCAGCTTGCAGGATACATCTCTTACAACCCAAATTTAACAGGCAATAATGCTAAACTCATTCTCAATGAAGTCACAGGTACGAGTAAAACACTCCTGCAAGGTTATACGGAAGTGGCAGGTGTAGCTGCTGATGTTATCATCGCTAATCCTAATGGTATCAGTGTTAATGGTGGAGGATTTATCAATACACCTAGTGCAACACTTACCACAGGTACACCTATGATGAATGGAAACCTGTTGCAAGGCTTTGACATTAGTGGCGGAAGCATCGTCATTGACGGAGATGGCTTTAATGGTAATAATATTGCTAAAGTCAATCTCTACGCTAAGGCGTTACAACTCAATGCTAAACTTTACGCCGATGGGCTCAATGTTGTGATAGGGGAAAACACCATATCCCTTGATGGCAGTGTTACGCCTAAAAACAAAAGTGGCAGTGGTGTGTCTATCGACTCAACGCTACTTGGAGGCATTTATGCCAATACCATAACGCTCAAAAGTACTGACAAAGGCATTGGTGTCAATCTTCCGCCTGAAGTCTTTGCTCAAAATTCCTTAGAACTTCTTGCCGATGGTAGCATCGTTGCTTCTAAAGTCGTTGCAGGCACAAACGTAGCACTGACCTCTCAAAGTGCCAATGTCAATCTTACCAATGATGTAACAGCCAATAACATTGCCCTTAATGCAGGTAAAGAGCTTCTAGTTGCAGAAAATAAAGTCATTCAATCATTTCAAGACATGACCATCGTAGCCGAAACCATTAGCAATAAAGGTGAATTGAATGCTCTTTTAGGCACAGGGAAAAGCAGCATTACCGCTTTAGGGAACATCAACAATGAAGGGCTTATTGGCGGTTATGATGTGGATGTAAAAGCCAGTAGCATTGACAACACGGGTGCATTTTATTCTAAAAATAATCTAGTAGTTACAGCTCAAACACTAAACAATGATGGTGTCATTCGAAGCAATAAAGCCATAGATCTTCTTATCGAAAGCTCTCTTACCAATCAAGCAAATGGGCTTATCTACAGTGACGATACGTTAAATATCGCTGCAAATAGTGCCAAAGATAAAATCAATACAGTAACCAACTACGGCACCATCCAATCGGATAAAGACATAGCCATCACCGCCCAAACACTGAACAATACAGCAAGTACCCCAACCATAAGCCAAGTCTCAACTTCTGGCTCCACAACGGTTTCTCAAGGTGGCATTAATGATTATGATGTTGTCACAACAACAACCCAAACGCAAATAGTCGATATTCCAACTACTCCTGCATTGATTATAGCCTCTGGCGATATTGCGCTTGATCTTGGTACATTAAACAATCATTACTCCCTTATAGCCTCCGATGGTAACATCGTCCTTAATGCAACGTTAGCCAACAATGTCGGCAAAGTCATCGTGACCACAACAGACATCGTCACCACCCAATATCGTAATACCAAAAGTTGTAAGAAAAAATTTGGCGTAACTTATGGTTGCCATACCTACGCTGGATATAGAGGTACCTTTACACAAAGCGACACCACCAGACTTCCCCTAGCAGGATACGGGATCCAAGCTAAAAAAAGCATCACTGGTAATGTTGTCACCCTCAATAACATCAGTGACCAGTTAAATGGTTCGCTAGATGCTCAGCAAATTCAAGCTAAATTAACCACGATTGACAGTGTGGAAAATAACGCTAAAAATTTACAAAAACTAACAACCTCTCTTACAGATTCAACTACCAATGCACAAGAGATGACCTCCGATGCACCCACCATCACGGGAGCCGTGGCAGCTATTGTAACGCTTAGCGATTTGGATACTTTTAAAACGGATTTAGCTTCCGTAAAAACAGGACTTCAAGAGTCTCTTGATGACGTAAAAGCAACCCTCTCCTCTTTAGAAGCTATCGTTACTTCCATCAAAGCATTGGGAAACACAGGTGGTATAACCCATAACACCACCTCTCTAGAATCCACGATAGCCGTACTTAAAAACAATATTACCCTAGCAGAGAGCCACTTAACTGATTTCGATACGATAAAAAACTCCCTAGTCGTTGTTGCAGATGCTACCGCTAAAAAGCAAAATCTCATAGATACCAATGTCGTTATGAATGATCTATTTTCTCAAAGCGCACAAGCACTAAGCACACTCAATATTACACCACTTTCAACAGGACTAGAAACTGTTGGAAACACACTTCGCACCGAAGTCAATACTGCGTTAGCACAACAAAACAATGTCGAATATAAAATCATTACCGCTAATGAAGGCTTATACCAAACCAATACACACAATGCACTCTCTCCAACGACACCGGTAACCTATACGGCTAATAGCAGCACCATCATCGACAATATCACACTTCCGAAAGGTAAGTATGGTGTGTTTTTAGTTGATAAAGCCAAAGATCATCCCTATCTCATCGAAGCCAACCCTCTTTATACGAACTACAACACCTTTATCAGCTCAGATTATATGCTTAAAAAGCTCGATTACCGCCCAGAGAATACCCTCAAACGTCTAGGCGATGCGATGTATGAAACGCAGCTTGTAAGTAACAGTGTCATACGCCTTAGTGGCAGTCGTTACCTTGAAGGTTATGGCTCAGAGCTTTCGCAGTTTCAAGGACTGATGGATAATGCCCTAAGCCTCCAATCTTCTTTGGAGTTAAAGCTAGGCATTGCTCTCTCTTCTGATCAAATAGCACGTCTGAGTAAAAACATCGTCTGGATGGTGGAAAAAGTCGTCGATGGACAGAGCGTACTGGCTCCAGAAGTCTATCTTGCAAGTACCAATGTAGGAAGCGATGGCGCAAAAATAGCCGCAGGGAATATCGACCTTGTCATCCAAGATACCCTGCTTAACGATGGCATCATCGCAGCAGATGGCTCACTTAAAGTTGCTACAGGTTCCAAACTCACCAATCAAAACGGTGCTATTACTTCGGGTGGAACTATGGCTCTATCTTCAGGAGGTGCTTTGGAAAACCTAAGCGGAACCATCACTTCGGGTGGCGACATGAGCCTCCAAGCTGGGAGCATCGCTAGTTCTGCTCTAACACAAGATAAAACCTATAACTATGGACAAGGATCACAAACTACCACACTAAAAGGTAAGGCTTCCCAGCTCACTTCTGGTGGCAGCCTTGCAATGCAAGCCAATGATGACATCACACTTGCCAATACCCATGTTCAAGCCCAAGGTGATATTGCCCTTGTTTCTAGCAATGGGGCAGTTAACATTGAAGCAGTAGAGACCAAAGAAACCTATGACTTCCAATTAAAAAATGGCTACAACAGAGGCAATTCCATTACCCAAAATGGCTCAACCGTAGAGGGTAAAAACATCGCTATCAATGCCAACCAAGTGGGTGTCATAGCTTCCAACATGAATGCTAATGAAAACATCGTTTTAGACAGTAAAGAAGGCGTGAACATCTTAGCTGCCAATGATCTGACCTACCAGGACACCAAAATTACTAGTAAGAGCGGATTCTTTGGTAAAAAAACACAACAAGACACCAAATATAAAGAAACCGTTGTCCAAAGTAACCTTAAAGCCAATAACATCCTCATAAAAGCAGATACAGGCAGTGCCACTTTAGAATCAGCCAATCTTATCGCTAAAGAGAACATCGTCGTTGATGCAAAAACTGACATCAATGTTCTTGCCAAACAGTACCGAGAAGGTGAGATGCACTCTACGAGTAAGTCTTCATGGGGAGGTTTGAGCCAAAGTGCTTCCATGAACAGAGTCGATGCCTTAAATGCCAAAGAAGCACAGCTTAGAACTGAAGCGTTGAACATCATCATGAAATCAGGCAATGACATCAAAGTCATCGGCTCCAACATCGATGCCGCGTCAGACCTACAACTCCAAGCCGCCAATGAAGTACTTATAGCAGCAGCCCAAGAGTTTAGCCAAAATGAACAGTGGAGTAAAAAAAGCAGCTTCAACCTAGGCAATATGCTCACTTCTCTTGCAACATTTGGTCTTACTAAAACAGGACCTGTGTATGAATCAGAGTTTAAGAAAGATGATAAGACCAAAGTCAGTGCAAAGTCTTCTAACATTAACAGTGGCAATAACATCATCATCGACAGTGGCAATGCCAAAGTGGTAGGCTCGAACCTCAGTGCGACTAACACCATCCAAGCCACAACCAACACAGGCTCCATCGAAGTGCTCTCCGCTGAAGAGAGTGCAAAAACTTCAAGTGTCAGTAAAAAAACAGAAGTGAGCTTAGGCAATATCTTTGAGATGGCAGAGTCCATTCAAAAAGTTGTTACGCCACAACCGGGTAAAGACCAAGACACAAAGATAAAAATCTCCGTCGCCAAAGCAACCTATGACAACTCAGCCACATCAACTGAGAGCCTAACCCATAAAAGCTCATCGCTTACCAGTAAAAGCGGTGACATCGTGATGGATTCTAAAAAAGACATCATGGTCGATGGCTCCAAACTTGAAGCGGCTAAAACAGTGAAACTCACCACCCAAGAAGGCGATGTCACCATCAAAGAGTCCATAGACACCTTTACTGAAAACGCTAAAGAAAAACATGCCAGTGCAGAAGTAAGCATCACCGTACAAAACGAATATGTGGAAATAGGCTCTGCCGTTAAAGCAGCCGCAGAGTCCGCCAAACAACTTAAAAAAGTCAAAGAGGACTACAGCAAGTATAAAGATGAAGTCAGCAAACTCGAATCAACTCTCAGTGATGTTAAAGCACGCTATAAAGCTAAAGAAGCAGGCATTGACTTTGAAGACATCGGTGATCTTCAAGACCTAATTGACAATGTCAAAGACAATGAAAAGTACTATGTAGCAGCAATTGCCGCGGCTGCAGCGGATCTGGCTACTAAAACCGTTGCTATCGCATCTCAAGTCGCTACAGCTGCTGCAAGTTCAGGTACATGGGGCTTCTCCGCAGGACTAGCCCTCGATATGAAAGGCTCTCAACTGCTCAGTGATGCTGGTTACACCAAAAGCCTTGCTTCAAGTATCTATGGCAATGACATCCTTATAAACACCAACACTGCAACTGACACCACAACGACAGTAAGTGGTTCAACCTTAGCAGCAAAAGATAACCTAAATATCACAACCCATGACTTACATGTAAAATCCTCAGTCGATACCACAACCTCCAAACAAGACAGTAAAGACCTCAGTGGAACGCTATCTATGACCATGTACGGTGGAGGCAGTGGACTAGGAGCTACACTAGGGTATGGCGAAGGACATCAAAACAGTGATAGTACCACCAATACCAATGCAGAACTCCTTGCTAAAAACATCAACATCACTACCACAAACGATGCTTCCTTTAAAGGAGCCACAGTTAAAGCAGACGATACCTTGAATGTCAAAGTTGGAGGTGACCTCAGTGTTGAATCTCAAAGAGATAGTAGCTCCTCTAACTCCAAAGGGTTTAATGTCAGTGTCAGTGCCTCTTTAGGGAAGGATAAAGACTACACAGCAAATCAAAGTGATTACGCAACTCCAGAAGCATATAAAGCTGCACAAAATGCGCTCAATAAAACAGCAGGTGCTAGAATTGGTAATGGCTTAGGCAGTACAGGAGCCAGCTTTGGAGCCAATACTGGGACAAGCCAAAGTAAACAAACGGTTCTTACCTCTCTGACAGGAGATAATGTCAATATTGATGTTGAGAAAAATACGAACATCAAAGGTGCCCTTATAGCTGCAGGTAGTACCAATGAGCAAGGTCAGTTTGAAGATAATGGTAATCTCAAATTCAAAACCGATACGTTAACCTTTGCAAACTCTAGCAATACCCAATTTAGCTCTAGCAATAGCTTTAATGTAGGAGCTAATATAGGATTTGAAACAAAAACCAATGCCAAAACTAATGTGAAAGAATCAACCACTAAAGTCAATTCTTCCTCTCTATCACTTAGCAATCAAATGGGCTACAGTGGTTCTAAAACCTTAGCCACTGTAGGTCAAGGCAAGCTAGAAGTAGGCGACACTGAAAACTCCGATGACCTTACTAGACTTAACCGAGATACCACGAAAGTCAACAAAGAGCTTTACTCAGGAAGTGTGGGTACTTCGGTGACAGCGGTACTAGATCATAGGTTACTCACAGAAGATGGAAGGAATCAGATAAAAGAAGATGTCAAAAAAGCAAGTAATGCGCTTAGTGCCATGGGTGATGCCATCACAAAAGATGAAGTAGGACTCAAAAACTTCTTTGAACATCAAGGTGTTGTAGATGCAACCTATGAAGTCATGAAGCAGTTTATACAAACCGAAGATGGTAAATATGCCAAAATATGGAATGACCAAGTCAATGCAACACCAGAGCAGATCCAAGAAGCAACCAATGCTTTTTCTAAAGTCATTGCTTATCAATACAACATTTCTCTTGATGAAGCAAAACTGATCGCAGCTGCTTCATTTATGAAAGGGGCAACGTATAATCAACCTAAATCCAATACGATTGTTGTCAATGCCAATGGCAACAATAATGCACTTGATTATGCAGAGACAACCACCCATGAAGGAATCCATGCTGGCATAAATCAAGGGTTTATCAGCAATAGAGGAACTCCAGAACTTAATGAAGCATACGCTAGACTTATGGAAGGATATGGCAATAAAGACTTTGTGTTTGTCTATACCAATGCAGGGTATGGTGAAGTAAAAACTGACAATGTCAATAAACCTATCACCCAAGGTGATTCTGCACTGATAGACAAAAACACAGAGTGGTTTATGGATAAGGCTATTAATGATCCAAAAAATGTGGATTATAGTACGGATGTTCAAAAATTACCTGATGGAAGATATAAAGTTGTGAATGTTAATTTGAAAGACAATGATAAATCAATATATGTTGTTAATGACAAAGGTGAACGTACTGGTGAAAAAATAGGTGAATCAATATTTATAGATTCATTTTATTATGCAGATGGTTCATCTAAAGCTACTCTAGCGAGAGGAATTATTGATACAACTTCTAAAGAGGGGGCAAATTTTTTAAATAACAAAATCTACTCAGATACTCCTTCTATTGCATCTTACATAAATGAATGGAGGAATTATAATTTTAAGGATATAGGGGCAGAAAAGTATCCTCCAGGTCAAGAAAGAGCTGATTATACCTATCGAGGTAGTCAAATTTATCCAGGTGTTTATGCAAGTGCGAGAGACTTTGGTAACATTGGTGCAGGGTATGTAGCTGGATATGGTTTAATGCCATGGAATTTATCAAAATTTACTTTTGAGCGTTTTCAAGCCAAACAAAATGGTAATATTTTTGGAGATGGTACAGAAGTTGGACAATCAACTTCTGCACAATTCCTTGGTTGGGAAAAAGGATATCAAGCAATAACTAATAAATTACAAGATTAAAATTAAATGGAGACTAAATGAAAAAAATAATTTATTTGACAAGTGGTTTAATTGTATTGCTTATAATAATGAATTGTATTCCATTGTATCAAACTTTTTATTATGAGAGTCCAGATAAATCTAAAGTAATCACTTTTTATAGAGCCTTTTATCAATTGAATGGAAATTATTATGTAATTCCTTATAGATATGAAAATTATTTGCCCCCTACAAATAATTATTGTATTGAAAAAACAAATATTTTCCAATTTATGTCTATTATTACCATGACGGAAAGATATATTAATTGGTATCCTGCTGATCAAAATTATTATTTAAAAGCTAACTGGAAATGTATAGAAAATACGCTAAATGAAAACATTGATATAAATAATATTTTTGATTTTAAGATTCAACCAAAAACGAGAGATGATTTTTGGAAAGAAGTTGTTACTCCTAAATATAGCCTTTATTATGTTGAAAATATTTTTGAGGAAATGAATAAAAGTAGCGTCACTGATTCTATTTGGTGGAAAAAAATTAGATATGGATTACTTTTAATTCTGCCTATTTTAATTTTTTACATTATTCTTAATTTTATTAGGAATAAAAATAAAGGGGACAGGCTACTTTAATGAAATTAAGCAATAAATCTTTTACATGTAATAAAAAGTAGCCTGTCCCCATTTACACTTTACACTTCTTATGGAAATGAAAAAAATCCAAATGATCCTGTCGATAGAAGTGCATTTGATAAAGACAGAACTCAATACTGGAAAGATAGATTAAAAGAGATGGAAGGTGGAAAGTAATGTTACCAAAATTTATGTATACATATAAAGGAATACGCCCTAAAAATCGTAATGAAGTTTCAGAGGAATTTAATAAAGTTTTTAAAATTCTAACTGTTGATGAAGCACTTCAAGTGTTAAATGAACTTAAGATTAATAATAATACAGCATTTTATGAATCTTAAAGAAATAGTAGAAGAATATAGACATCCATTTTGGGGAGATAAATATCCAGGTATTGAACAAAAATATTTAAGAATTTCGTCCATAGAAGGAGAAGGAAGTTATTTTTATGACAAAGAGACTGATGCCGTTTACGAGGTAGAGTGGAAAGATATGGATGATTTCATGGCTGGAAAGTTGCAACCACTTTTTACTTCATTTTATGACTTTTTAGAGTGGTATTACAGTGAAGAAAATGAATCCAAATAACGTTCTAGCAAAGAAAATAGGGACAGTCAAAAGATAAAGGGAAGATAAAGGGGACAGGCTACTTTAATGAAATTGAAAAATAAATCTTTTATATGTAAAGAAAAAGTAGCCTGTCCCCATTTACCCTTGTTTTAACAGGTTGAATTTTAATAAGACTTCATTACAATTTGATTACAACAGGTATTATGCTTTAGAAGAGAATTAAAGTGTTGTTTTGAGGCATTATCTGTCAATGTAAAAGCAGAATTAGGAAATTATAGTAGACTATTTTCTATCGATATAAGCCATTAAAACTTATTAATTCTTCAATATAAATTAGTTCAAGCAATAAAGTCTAAAATGACTAAAAATAGGGTTTATTTAGCCTATATATTAGCAAGTATTTCACTTTACAAATAACTCGGTGGTGTTTGGGATAAAGAGGTCTTTGAACGACACATTGATACACTTTAAATCTTTACATGTAAACGCCAAAACCTTTGTATGTTGGCGTTTACACTCTATTCGAAAGTTATCCGTTGTTTGATACAAAAGTTGCCTCATAGGCATCAAGAGTCATCTCCTGTCCTGTTTTTTTGTCGATTAAAACAGGTTCTGCAATTTCTCCCGTTTTAATATTGATGAAGTGGCTTTTTAGACCTTTTGGGGCAGAGTGTTTATCTCCCCATTCAAACATAACGACCATTAAAGGGTACAAATCTTTACCTTGTTTGGATAAAACATATTCATAACGTTTCGTGCTTTCTCCATAACTCTGGCGTTCTAAAATTCCAGAGTCTACAAGGTCGTTAAGCCTTCGTGTCAGTATATTGGGCGCAATGCCGAGGCTTTTTTGAAATTCATCAAATCGTTTAAGCCCCCTAAAGGCATCTCTAATAATGAGCAAACTCCACCACTCTCCAATATGCTCCAAACATTGGGCTATGGGGCATGGCATTTCATTGTAACTTTTTCGTTTCATAAGATTCTCCATTTTACTTGCATTATTATAGCAAAAATATTATACTATCATCATGCAAGTAAAATTGTATTCAAATAGATCAAAAGGAAAGCAAATGAATATGACACATAATACAATCCTCATTACAGGTGGAACAAGCGGCATTGGCTATGAGCTGGCTCGTCAACTTTGCGAAAGCAACACAGTCATCATAACGGGGCGCAATCAAGAAAAACTGGATCAGGCTAAAGCCAACTTAAAAAATGTTCACACATTTCAATGCGATGTAGCCAATCCTCAAGAGATAATCAATTTGCATCAAGCCGTCACAACACAGTTTCCTGCCCTTAATATCGTGGTGAACAATGCGGGGATAATGAAAAAAATTGATTTGCAACAAGAGGTTGACCTGCTGACACTCACACAAGAGATCGATATCAATGTAAACGGTGTTCTACGCATGTGTACACAGTTTTTGCCTCATTTGAAACAGCAAAAAAATGCGGCAATTATCAATGTTTCATCGGCACTTGCTTTTGTTCCTTTTGTGAGTACACCAGTATATTGTGCAACGAAAGCAGCACTACACTCTTATACACAATCGTTACGCGTTCAATTGCGCAATACTAAGGTCAAAATTTTTGAATTAGCACCACCTGCTATAGAGACACCATTAATTAATGAATTTGACGCGAGTGAACAAGAAAGTATGTCAATTATGAATGTCACAAAATTGGCCAAGTTAGCAATAGAAGGCATTAAGAGTGATGAAGAAGAGATAAGGCCAGGGCAGAGTAATCTCCTTAAAATGATGAGTCGCATCGCTCCAAGTTTTGCACTTAATATGCTCAATAAAGCGTATATATCAACGCATTCGTAAAAACAAGCACTGTATTTGGAGAAGTAGTATGAAAATTCACGAAGTCGTCATCACGGGATACGGCATGATTAATGGTGTAGGCAATAACGCGAACGATGCCTTTAGTGCTCTTTTGGCTGGCAAAAGTGGCGTAGACATCATCTCTCATTTTGATGCAAGCAATGAAAAAGTACGCATTGCCTGCGAAGTTAAAAATTTTAATCCTGATGACGTGATGGACAAGAAAGAGCAGAAAAAAGCGGATCGATTTATTCATCTTGGATTGCAAGCAGTTGCAGAAGCGATGCAACGTGCTAATATCAAAATTGAAGATATTGATCGAGATCGATTTGGTGTGTGTGGCGCGACCGGTATTGGAGGGCTTCCTACTATTGAAAAAAATGTTATTAGTAGTTTTCAAAAAGGGGCTAAAGGTGTTTCACCCTTTTTTGTTCCCTCTACCATCACCAATATGTTAAGCGGATATGTCTCTATCTATCACGATTTAAGAGGGCCCAATCTTTCCAGTACCACTGCATGTACAGCAGGGCTTCATGCGATCACGGAAGCTGCAAAAACGATTATGCTTGGCGGTGCCGACGCGATGGTTGCGGTTGGTGCTGAAGCGTGTATTTGCCCCATTGGTTTAAGAGGATTTGCGAACATGAATGCACTCTCCACACGCAATGATGACCCCACTCATGCCTCACGCCCTTTTGACAAAAACAGAGATGGTTTTATTCTCGGAGAAGGTGCGGGAGCGCTCATTTTAGAGAGCCTAGAATCAGCTCAAAGAAGAGGGGCAACCATCTATGCCAAGCTATTAGGTTTTGGGGAGAGTGCTGATGCTCATCACATTACAACGCCTTTGGTTAATCACGAAGGTGCTTCAAGGGCGATCAAAGCAGCACTTGCAATGGCAGGAAGTCCTAAAATTGATTACATCAATGCGCATGGAACCAGCACCTATTACAACGATTTGTATGAGAGCAAAATGTTTGAAAGCCTATTTGAAAAAGTCCCGCCATTAAGCTCCATCAAGGGCTCAACAGGCCATACACTTGGTGCTGTGGGGACAATCGAAGCAGTTGTCTCCATTATGGCATTAAATGCTAATATCATGCCGCCTACGATTAATTTCGAAGCATCAAGCGAAGATATGCAATTGGATTACATTCCCAACAAAGCAAGAGCAGCGGAGTTGCGTACCGTCTTGAGTGCCAATTATGGTTTTGGAGGGACAAACGGAGCCATCATTTTTGGGAAATAAGCTGCAATAATAGACTACAAAACTTCTTGTTCCGTAAACGTCCGAATAGCCTATATGTAGGCGTTTGCGGATATTTAGCCGTTTTGGAATGAATCATGCTTTTCTAGACTTCATGTAGATGTCGTTTTAAGTATAAACGCGCAAAATTATAGTTTATGGCAAAGTGGGTTTGATGGAAAGTATAGGAAGTTTTGTCAATATTAAGAGTCACAATTTTCATTTTCACGGTTGTTCAACCTGTGAAGGTCACTGTTGCAATGGGGCTAAGGGTTTTGCCGCGTCTCCTCTCATTTTAGAAGATTTTGAAGAGGTTTATAAAAACTTTCCGATTCTTTTTAGTGTCACAGAACAAAAACTAATGGCGTATGTCCTTCTAAACGATGGCAAAAATTATTGTAGATATTATGTCAATCAACAATGTAGCATTTACTTGCAAAGACCACCTGCGTGTAAACTTTATCCTGTAAGTCCTTATTTTGAGCAGCTCTTTATCGACACCGCTTGTCCCTCTGTCAATCAGGATTCTGGATACTCTTTATGTCACGATGGACAATTAAACAGTGCATTTGCGACCAAAAGATTGGAAAATTTTGTTGAAAAACTCGAAGAGACCCACGCCTTTTTTGAGAGCATTAACGCCTTGGAAGATTTTGAACATGTTGGCAATCTATCAGGCATCCCCTTGTTTAGATACATCAAACCAAGCGATAACAAATACATCAAAATGCACCTAGAATCACTCAAACATTCATGGTTTTATGTGTTGACAAACTCTTCTAAGCCCGAGTTGGCAGTTTCTTAGAAAAGACTGCTTATTAGTGTCTAATGGGTTTTTTTTGCAAAAGGGTATTGAGCGCATCGGCGAAGGCTCTTTTTTGCTTTTCACCAATGGCACTTGGCCCTCCTGTGATCTCTCCCGCATCGCGAAGTTCTTGCATAAGATTGCGCATGGCAAGTAGGCTTTTGATGTTACTCTCATCATAAATTGTACCTCTAGGATCAAGGGCAAGAACGCCTTTGCTTACCAAACGATCCGCTAGCGGGATGTCCGCTGTGATGACCAAGTCCTCAGCGCAGGCGTGTTCAACGATGTAGTGATCGGCTTCATCCGCTCCAAGTGCCACGATGATCATACTCAGCAGCGGCGAGTCTTGAAGCGGTATTTTTTTATTGGCGATAAAATGCGTGGTGATGCCGCGTTTAAAGACCGCTCGAAGAAGAATTTCTTTGAGTGTGTTGGGAAAGGCATCGGCATCGACGTAGATCATCATCGCTGTCTTTCTCTTCTTTTTTCGACGTATTCGCGAGGAGCGTTGTCTCTGCGTTTAGGTTGACCTTGAGGTTTTTGGCCTCTTCCTTGCTGAATCGGTTCTGCTTTGATGTTTGGATCGGGTGCAAAACCTTCAACGATTTCACGCTCAAACTTACGGTTAATCAGCTTTTCGATGCCTTTTAAGTACTCATGCTCATCGACACACACCAAAGAAATGGCTTCTCCATTATTGCCAGCACGTCCGGTTCGACCAATACGGTGAACATAGTCTTCGGCAATGTTTGGAAGCTCAAGATTGACCACATGAGGAAGCTGGTCGATGTCTAGACCTCGTGCAGCAATGTCAGTGGCTACAAGCACTTTGATAGAGCCATTTTTAAAATCACTGAGAGCTTTAGTACGGGCACTTTGGCTTTTGTTGCCATGAATGGCGGCAGAGCTAATGCCAATTTTTGCAAGGTATTCTGAGACTTTGTTCGCATGGTGTTTAGTACGTGTAAAGACCAGCACTTGCTCCCACCTGTTTTCTTGAATAAGCTTGCCCAAAAGTGCCGTTTTACGTTTGCAATCAACCATAATAACACGTTGATTGACGAGTTCACTGGAGGTATTGCGACGGGCAACTTCGACAATCGCGGGGTTTTTCAAGATAGATTCACACAGTTTTTTGATGTCATCCGAGTAAGTCGCTGAAAAAAGCAGATTTTGACGCTTGGTTGGAAGCAGGGCGATGACACGGCGAATATCTTTGATAAAGCCCATATCAAGCATGCGATCGGCTTCGTCAAGCACTAACGTTTCAATATGCCTAAGATCAATCGTGCCTTGCGATACATGGTCAAGTAAACGTCCCGGTGTTGCGACAAGAATGTCGATACCAGCGCGTAATGTTTGAATTTGGGGATGAATACCCACCCCTCCAAAGATGACGGCACTTTTAAAGGGTAAATATTTACCGTAGGCTTTAACGCTCTCTTGTACTTGCGCAGCAAGCTCACGTGTTGGGGTTAGAATAAGTACACGAAGAATGGGTCTGGCTTTGTTATGAGGTTTTTTAGACAAAAGTTCTAAGATGGGAAGCGTAAAGCCAGCGGTTTTACCGGTTCCTGTTTGAGCACCTGCTAGCATATCTCGGCCTTCTAAGATAGGTGGGATCGCTTTTTCTTGAACAGGTGTTGGGGTCGTGTAACCTTCATCTTGAATCGCTTTTAAGATAGGCGCACTAAGGTTTAATTGTGAAAATAACATAAATTGGGGTTTCCTTTTGGGTTGTCATAAAGAGACGTTGTGTCACAGCGGTTTATCGACTCGAAAGAGTGTTACATGTAGACGCTCCCTTGCGTGTCAAGCGAGGGGATAAATATAAAAATAAGATTTAGTGTGAACTCAAACCTTAAAAAACTAGAGGAGTTTTACTCCTATTGATATAGAGATATTATAGCTTTTTCTTCATTAATTTTACGCATTGAGCGATGAATCGAGTGCTCCAAATATCGTGATACCTTGTTAGCTTAGGTGTTTAAGTTGTTGTCTCAAATCCACTAAAAGCCCACTTTGGCGCAGTGCGACGTACTGTCTTATTTTGGATTTCATAAAGGTATTCGGTTGAATGTTAAGCACAATTGTTTCGTTTATAATGCTAAAAATTGTCGCTTTAGATGAAATCATGGTCAAAAATCCCTTATCTGTTGGGATTTGAAACGAGATGTCAAACTCTTTTTCAATAAGGTCTTTATGCAGCAGTTTTTCAATGTCAGCAAGCTTTACATGTAAAACAATGGAACTTTCTGAAATTGTATCGATAAGACCGTCTATCATTTTGATTTTATTCAGTAAAAGTGTCGCGTTGATAGGCTTTTGAGGTTGAACTCTAATATAGCTACGATCCAGTGGAGACGCATCTAAAAACTCTAAATTTGCCAATACGACCAGTGATTTTGTTGGGTCAACTTTAATGATTCTAGCTTTAATGATGCTAGGGATTTTGTCGTGTTGGATAAAGGTAAAACTCTCTTTGGAGTAGTAAAGAATCTTAGGTGTATTGACTTTAAGTTGGGCAATGCCTTCATCGAATTTTGCGATAATCGCCTCTTCTTTAATGGGAATGCCATTGTAAAGATTGTGCAGGGTCACTGTTTTTTCTTTGCGAAGAATGGCGGCTAAAACATCGTTTTTATTTTGGGTTTCGTAAAAATCAAAATCAAGCGTACCGTAAAAGATCTTTTTACGAGTAGAAAGACGCGACATAACGTAGTATTTATCCAAGCGGTCTAACAAGCTTTTATACGAATCTGTTGCATCAAAGAGGGTGAGTCCGATGTTTTTAATCTCAATTTTGAAGTTTTGTTTGATGTTGTGTTCTAGCTTTTTGAGCACTTTTTTGGCATGATGAATTTTAATATCTCGAAGGACAATCAAAAAAGTGTCAACGCTTTGTTGAAGAAGGGTATGAAAGCCTAGTTCGGCATGAATGAACGCGATGAGGTCTTTAAAGAAAAAACCATCTTCCAAGTCCACTTCAAATCCAAATTTAACAATCGAAAAAGAGGTTTGGTGCATCTTTGCGTAAGCAATATTGGCCTCAATAATGCCTCGATTGAGATAAGCGTTTATGGACTCATAGCGACTGGTCATAGCGTTTCCTTATGATGTGGCGTAATCCCCATTTGCACAAAAAGCCTACGTAAAGATTTAACTTCAACATTTAGGCATATTAAGGCAATAGTTAATCTCTTCATGATATAAGGGGAGATAAAATTATACTTAAAAAAATACAAAAAAATGTGAGAATGAAAATGAACCAAAAATTTGAAAATGATTTGAAACGATTTTACGAGCTTCTAGGGGAACGTCAACGAGCACTTGGGAGTTACTTTAACATTGTTGAATCAGAAGATTACGATAAGCGAATTGAGAGTTTTATTGATACCTTTTTAGAGAGTATTGAGCTAAGTCTTATTCGTGAAAATAGGGTAGCGGCACTTACGCGTTTGATCAATCTTCGCGATGAACAGATGGTGCAAGCGTTAGAGAAAGAGGGCAAAGATGAAGTCTTTATAGCACAAGCCAAAGAAAAAGCGTATCTTTGGGTTAAAGAGTTTTACCTCAAAGCACATGCTGAATTAATCGCGCAGATACAAAAAGAGTGGCTCTTTTCACCTTTTTATCGGAGGCTTCTTCGAGGCATTCATGAAGTAGGGCTTGCATTAAGCGCATGGCAGTCTCATTGGACAGAGCACATCATCAACACCATCAATCCTCTTTTAGAATTAGAGTTCAATAAAGACGCTCAAGCCATCGCAACAATGTTACATGAAAAAGGGCTTTTTGATCCTGATCCTTTGGGAAATGATGGCGACAGGTCGTATTCTGTTTTGGAAAAAGTGGAGGGCGGTTATGTTGCGAAGGCTTATGCCACCGCTTTTGCTAAAGAAGTTTCACACGTACGAAATGCGCTTCAGGGTTTGTGCGATGATCTCTCTGAAATGGACGATCCTGATTTTGATCAAAAAGAGGCATATATTGAATATCTCAAAGCGATTGATGAGGCGTTTGGTGAAGAAGATCGCAGTGAACTCATCGCAAAATGGGCGGAGGTTGATCGAAAATGGATGCGTATTACAACACCGATTCAAATCGGACATCCTTTAGAGTACTATGAAGACCACTACAAAAAAGCGGTTGCGCTTGAGTGGGATGTAAGAGTTTCAAATCCTGAGAATAAAGGCGCTTATGTAACGTATGAGCGAATTCTTAAAGCCTTCATTCGCCTTTTTGATCAAAATGGAGCCAATGCTTTACATGTAAAAGATAACGTTCTCTCCAGCCTCAAAAATGTTCAGCTTTACATTGGCAGACCTGCTCTTTTTTATGCGGCAGAATTCAATGGACTTTTTTCGGCTCAAGTTGTTCCAAACGACGAAACTGTCAGTCGAGAAATGGGCAAAAAGATTTTTGCATTTTCCGATAACATCTTAGATTCTTTGCGTGCAAAACCTTTTTTAAAAATTAATCTAGAGGTCTTTGGTAAAGCTTTTATGGATAAAGAGCGAGAACTTATTTTCCATGATGCAAAAACATGGCATCGCGTCTATGAAGTGACAACCATAGGGCATGAATTTGGGCATATTTTGTGGATGGATCATGACACTGAAACGAAGATGAATCAAAGCGGTGTTTTCAAAAATATTGAAGAATTTAAAGCGACCACAGGCGGTCTTGTTTCCTTTTTCTTTGATGAAGACACCTCTTTAAAAGAGGCTATCTTGCGTGATACAATTAAGCGTTCTGTTGGATTGGTTGCTTGGATGAAAACAGGCGAAGTTGAGCCATACTACTGTGAAGGATTGATCCATCTAACAGGGCTTTTTCAAAGCGGTGTCTTGAAATTTGATGACACATTGCACATCGATCTCTCCAATGAAGCTTATGAAGTGTTAAAAGCATGGTATCTCAAAACTTATACACAACTTTTAAATCATTATCTTGACAAAAAAGATGCCAAACTCTTTTTAGAGCAATTTGCGACTAAAGAAGAAGGCGTTTATCTCCCTCATGAGCCAAGTGTTCGCTCGTTTGTGGGTTATTATTGGTCATTGCATCAGTCCATGGGACGCGATATAGACGAGAGTGTCAAACGATCTGATTGGCTTTGAGAGTTATGTAAAAATTATGTCTTTAAATCAGAGGTTAGTTTAATATTTTAGTGCTATAATTTATGCTCTATTTTGAAGTGGGAGAGAATAGTGTACAAACGAAAAATCACAAAGGTATTGATCGCCAATCGCGGGGAAATCGCGCTTAGGATCATTAGAGCATGTAAAGAGTTGGAGATCAAAAGTGTTTGTGTTTTTTCAACAATTGATGCGAATGGTGTTTGGGTCCGTAAAGCAGATGAGAGTTATCTGCTCAAAGGTGATCCTATTCAAGTCTATTTGGATTATAAAAATATTGTAGCCCTTGCCAAAGAGGTAGGTGCAGATGCGATTCATCCAGGATACGGCTTTTTGTCTGAAAACGCTGATTTTGCACAGTATTGTCTTGATCATGACATTGTTTTCATTGGACCAAAGCCTGACCATATTGCGCTTTTTGGTGACAAAATGGCATCTAAAATCGCAATGAAAGCGGTGGGTGTACCGGTTCTTGGTGGTACAGATCAGCCGATTCTTGAGATGGATGCAGCTATTAAAGTGGCGCGTGAAATTGGTTTTCCTGTTATCATCAAAGCAGCTTTTGGTGGTGGTGGAAAAGGTATGCGTATTGTTAAAAAAGAGGAAGAATTTGTTGCGATGTTTGAAGCGGCAACAAAAGAAGCTGAACGATTTTTTGGTAGAGGTGATGCTTTTATTGAAAAATATGTTCAAAATCCTCGTCATATCGAAGTGCAAGTTATGGCTGACAAATACGGTAATGTCATTCACTTAAGCGAGCGTGACTGTTCGATTCAAAGACGTCACCAAAAAGTAGTTGAAATAGCTCCAAGTCCACGCCTTAATGACAAAGTCCGTAAAGAGTTGCTCCGCGCTTCTAAAAAAGCGATGTTCAAATTGGGCTATGAGAGTGTTGGAACGGTTGAGTATCTTGTTGATGAAGATGACAATTTTTTCTTTATCGAGATGAATACCAGAGTTCAAGTCGAACATACGATCACCGAAGCTATTACGGGTATGGACATTGTTCAAAGCATGATTCGCATTGCTGAGGGTGAACCACTTCCTGTGATGCAAGAAGATATCAAATTTAGAGGTTATGCGATTGAATTTCGTATCAACGCAGAAGATCCTAAAAATGGCTTTATTCCTTCTTCTGGTCGCATTACAACTTACCTTTCACCGGGCGGCCCTGGTGTAAGACTTGATGCGATTGGTTTTAAAGATTACGTGGTACCTACAAACTATGACTCTATGATTGGTAAATTGATCATCGTAGGGCTTGATTGGGATGGTGTTGTACGAAAAGCCAGACGTGCATTGGATGAATTTATCATTTCAGGTATCCCTACCAATATTCCTCTTCACCGTCAAATTGTACGTGATGAAGATTTTAAACAAGGTATTTTTAACACCACATACCTTGATAAAAAACTCCCTACCTTCACGCTTGATGCCATCCACGACATCGAAGAAGATGAAACCAAACATGAGCACATTGCGGCGATTGTTGCGGCACTCAAAAACCAAGGTATTTAATCACTTGTTTTTTTACTCAGAGGTATGCTTTTAGCATATCTCTGAATTTTCTAAGGCACATTTATGCAAACCATACCTTTAATTAATTTAACCTATATGCTTTTACCCCTTTGCGTGGTTGCTTTTTTTTATTACCTTTGGGTAGGCAAAAAAGCAGAAATAGCGCTTGCAACAGCACGTATGAGCATACAGCTTATTTTGATTGGGTATGTTTTAACCTCATTATTTACAACCAATGCTTTGTGGCTTTTAGCTCTGTTGGTTGCAGTGATGATTACGACGGCTTCTCTTATCGTAAGGCGCAACCTTCACCACCAAGATTTTCAAACCTATAGTGCGATTTTAGTCGCTATCGCGCTTGGCGGTTCTATCAATTTAGCGCTGGTTTTATGGTGCGTGTTAGATCTTGAAAATCCACTCGATCCTCGTTTTGTGATACCGCTTGCGGGTATGATCTATGCGAATGCTATGAATGCCATCTCGTTGGCGGCAGAGCGTTATGAAAAAGAGAGGGAACATCACGAAAAGGAAAAAGCGAGAGCCATAGCTTTTAGAGCTTCAATGATTCCTCAAATCAACTCTTTTCTAGCCGTTGGATTTGTCTCATTGCCTGGCATGATGACAGGACAAATTCTTTCTGGTGTCGATCCACTCATTGCTGTGCGTTATCAGATTGTTGTCATGGCAATGATTTTAAGCAGTGGTGCAATGAGCAATATCCTCTATTTAAGCTACGCTGTTTCTAAAGAGCCGAACATTTAAGAAACGCTCTTTTCTTCTTTTCCTAATCATTTGAGTTTCTCGTAAGTCTGCATGTGTTACAATTTTAAGTGTTATTTTAAATAATTTCTTAAGTTTTGAGACTGTTAGCCTTTCTTAAATAATTTTGTAAGGACAGAACATGCGTTTTCAAGCTTTTATATTGTGTGGAATCATTTCAGTCATGAGCTCTCTCATAGCAGGAGAAACTTCACTCTATGCTGTTCCTAATCCTCCATTTAGTTTTCGAGATAAAGGTGCTGTTAAAGGGTTGAGTATTGATCTTTTAGAGGCGAGTCTTGCTACCATAAGACCGCGTTTTGCGCAAGAAGAGATTGAACTTGAAGCGTTGAACAAGATGTATGATGAAGCGCTTAGACATCCAAAATCTTTTTTAGTAACGATGGTGAGACTTAAAGAGCGGGAACAACAGTTTAATTGGCTTGGACCTATCGCAACTGTGCGATTGGGGCTTATAACCAAGAGAACAACCGATATTCCAAAAGGTCAAACCACTATGGAAATTTTGCGTCCTCTTAAATTGGCGACCATCAAAGAGACATCTTCTGAAAAATTACTTTTTAAAGAAATTGGCGAAAAGCATGGGCTTAATATTACACGTGTTTCAACGCCTATTCAAGCGTATAAGATGTTGGAATATGGCAGAATTGATGCCCTTATCTATACCGATGTTCCTTTTGTTTACTACTTAGTGAGTGAAGGACAAGATGTCTCACAATACCGTATGGCACATGTCATTTTAAATACAGACTATTATATTTGCGTGGGTAAAGAGGTGCCTAAAGAGCAGTTTAATATCATGCAAGCACAACTTAACCGTTTAAAAGAGCCTGATGGAAAAGGTGGTAGCATGTATGATCGTCTTGTATCCAATTACCTCAATGGAGCTGTGCTAAAACCCTAATTTTCACAAAAATTGACAATTTTACTCTATAATACGCCAAAATGTTTAAAAGAGGTTGTATGATTCGCTTCATCTTAGTAGGTATTATCTTTTTTTTCGCAGGTTGCGGACCACGTTACGTCATTAAAAATCAATATATTCCTCCTTCTTCTGCCGTATCCCAAACGTGCTTGAATAACTGTTCCCATATACGACAAGGGTGTCAAAACCAGTGTCAGCAAAATTATCAGTATTGCCTTGATGATGCGTATGCCAAAGCCAAAGCGGTGGAAGTGAATGAGCAACGCGCCTACGAGATGGCTTACAGTCGTTATCAGATGGACTACACACATTATCAGTTTGAATTACAACATTGGCAGAGAGATTATTATGATTACAGTCGTGATCTTAGCCATTATCAAAACCAATGTGAGCGAGATAAAGACCCTTATGCTTGTAAAAAGCGTGATGAATTACGTCACTATATAAATCGTTTAAGCCATGAACGCCCTCGTGAGCCTTATGTGCCTGCTCGTCCAACCTTTGAGCAGATTTTAGTGAATCAGCAGAGTTTTTGTACCACAAATTGTGGATGTGAGCAAAGTTATGACAACTGCTTTGTGGGGTGTGGTGGTCAAGTGATACCGCATAAAATCTGTGTGGAAAACTGCGACTAAAAACTTTTACATGTAATGATTTAGTAATCGCTTGAATGTATGATTCCTTCATTTCCCATGAAGGAATCATAAACGATGTTAAACGAAAAATGGCAAAAGCTCATTGAAGTGGCAGACTTTGCCTTTCAGCCCATTGTCAATATTTATACAGGTAAACTCTACGCTGTTGAAGCATTGATACGCAACTACGAACCGGCTGGTTTTACGACAATTGACTGCATATTTGACACAGCCTATAGTGAAAAAACACTTTATCTTATTGATGTAAAACTACGTGAAAAAGCCATTCACAAGTTTTCATTACTCCCTTTTTCTAAGCATATTAAACTCTTTTATAATCTTGATAATCGCATTACGATGATGCCCGATTTTAAGTCTGGTTATACCTGTGAGCTGCTTTCCACATACGAAATGGACACCTCCAATATCTGTTTTGAACTCTCTGAAAAGCATCAAGTGGGTATGTATGCTGGCGTCGACAAGCTTGTTCTTAATCTCTATAAACAACAAGGTTATAAGATGGCGATTGATGACTTTGGTGTGGGGTTCTCAGGTCTTCAAATGCTTTTCAATGCCGATCCAAATTTCATCAAGATAGACCGTTTTTTTATCAGCGAAATTCATCTTAGTAAAAAGAAGAAACTTTTTGTCAGCTCCATTGTTCAGATCGCGCAAGCCATGGGCATTTTTACCATTGCTGAGGGTGTCGAGTGCGAAGAGGAATATAACGAGTGCAAAAAACTTGGTTGCAATATGGTTCAAGGTTATTTTGTTCAAAAACCTACCCTTGATGTGTGGGAAATACTCTCTTCTTATGAACATCTCAAGATGGTCGCTCAAAGTGATAAACGCAAAAATGGAAAGATCGCCAATATCGAAAAATACCTCCAAAAAAGCCATACGGTCTTTATAGATTCACCTATTAACGATGTGTATGAAGTGCTTAAAGGGGACAAAAAAAACCATTTTGTGCCAGTCCTTGCACGTGATTTTACACCTCTTGGCATTATCAGGGATGCCGATATTAAGGCGTATCTTTACTCCAATTATGGCAAAGCTTTACTTTATAATCTGACGCAAGGGAGCCTTAAAAAAATTATTTCACATTGCGGGCGAGCGGACATCAACGATCCCATTGAGAAGATTTTGAAAATCTATGCGTTTGATGATGACAATGATGCCATTTTGATTACGGAAAATGAGAAATATTTGGGCTATCTAAGTTCAAAAACCCTTTTGGATATTGTCAATGAAAAAAATATTGTGGATGCAAAAGATCAAAACCCGCTGACTGGGCTTTCAGGCAATCGTATCATCAATGAGTTTGTTGCCAATGCAATGGATAGCAAAGAGAAAGTGATGATGGCTTACTTTGATTTTGATAACTTCAAACCCTTCAACGACTATTATGGTTTTCGTAAAGGAGATCGCGCGATTACGCTTTTTGCGGACATCCTAAAAAGCTCTGTGGGGTTTGATGAGTGTTTGGTTGGGCATGTGGGCGGCGATGACTTCTTTCTCGGTTGGAGCCTCAAAGAGGAAGACACCTTTGAGAAAGTCTATGGGATTATTTTAGAAATAGTCACCAAGTTTTCGGAAGATATAAAAAGTTTTTATTGTGAACAAGGACTGAGTTCGGGTTATATTATGGCGAAAAACCGTGATGGCGTCATACAGCCATTCTCTTTGATGACGGTCAGTGCTGCTGTGATTTGCCATGGTTTTGGCTACCAGCATGACCTTGATGATAATGAGCTCAATGAGATCTTTGGTGTGTTGAAAAAGAGTGCAAAAGCAACACCCACACATATCGCTTGCGTAGATTTAGGTGTTATCAAACATTAAAAATCTTTACATGTAAAGTTATTTGACAATTGTTCTCATGTGCGTTAGAATAGTCCTTTTTCATAAGGAAAGATATGCACAATTCTCTTGCCCTGTTTGAGCGTTTGTCCATTTTGTATGCTGAAGATGAAGAGAGTTTACGAAGAAGTGTGTGTCAAACACTGGAGATTTTTTTTGATAAAGTCATTGAAGCAAAAGATGGCGAAGAAGCACTCGAACTTTTTTTTGAGCATAAGCCCGACATCTTACTTTTAGATATTTGTATGCCAAAATGCGATGGACTTAAACTGCTTAAAGAGATTCGTAAATCGCATAAACGAGTCCCCGTGATCATTATGAGTGCCTATGCTGAACCTGCTTATTTTCAACAATCCATTGAACTCAATATCTGCAAATACCTTCTCAAGCCCTTCTCGAAAGAGAGTTTTCTAGACGCACTCAAAACCTGCGCGAGATGGATGTATGAATGGGGAGAAGGGGGTTTGATTCGTGTTGGAAACGACCTTTTTTACGACCCAATTTCGGGGATGCTGTTAAAAGAAAAAGAGCAATTTTTACTGACCAAAAAAGAGCGTCTCTTATTTGAGTATCTTTTGCGTCAAAAAAACCGAGTGATCTCATTTGAAGAGCTTGAAGAGGCTATTTGGGCAGAAGAGGGTGGTAGTAAAGAAGCGCTTAAAGCACTCGTTAAGGAGCTGCGTAAAAAGCTTGACAAAGAGAGCATTGAAAATGTTTTTGGCATAGGATATAAACTTGCCATACGTTAAAGTCCTTTCCACTCCTTCAACAAAGACCAAAACCATGATCTTTGTATTGATACTTTTTCTTGCGATGGCGACGATTTTTGGCTGGATGCGCTATTTGGATGTAAAAGAGGGGATTGAAAAATCCCGTAAAGATTATTCGCTTCAAATTCACAGTATTTATGAGATGACACTGAAGCGTACCAGTGCTTTTTATCTCAACCGTGCTTACGCTAATCTTGATTCTTATGGCATTAAAGAGGCATTAGCGCAAAAAGATATTGAACAGCTTACAGGGCTTTCAAGTTTTCGCTGGAATGTACTCAAACAAGAAAATCCTTTTTTGCTCGGAATTCGTTTTTACGATGAAAAACTCTCCCTTCTTGCATACCTTGGAAAAGAGCCTAAACAAGAAGAGATCGAGCAAAGCGGTGAAGTTCCCAGTGAGCCTAAAATTGGTTTTTTCTTCTCAAAACATTACGCAGCGTATCACATCATTGTTCCCGTGTCTGTCAATCAAAAAATCATTGGCATGTTAGAATTTGCGATTGCGCCTGAGTTTTTTCTCAATGAAGTTCAAGAATTTTCGGGGCTTAAAGGGTATATTCTTTTTAAAGGAGAGGAGTTTATACCTCCTGATGAAGCACTTTTAGGCATTAGCCTTCGTGATGGTGAAATTTCTCAAAATAAAAAAAGCACTTACATTACCCATGTTATTAATCTCAAGGGGATCATCCGAGACGATTTAGCACAATTGCTCTTTTTCCAAGACATTAGCGATCAACAACAAAAGCTTTTAGATGCGGTGTATGAAGCTTTTTTTGTGGCACTGAGTATGATGGCTGTGCTTCTCATCATCCTCAATTATGGTTTTAATGTGTTGATTCGAAGGCTCGAAGAGAGTGAATCAAGTCTCAAAGAGCTCAACCATACGCTCGAAGATCGTGTTAATGAAGAGATAACAAGGCGCATGGAAAATGAGCAAATTTTGATGCACCAAAGCAGGCTTGCCAGTATGGGTGAGATGATCGGTAATATTGCGCATCAATGGCGCCAGCCTCTGAGTGAGCTGGGTGCAACACTGATGAATCTGCAAATCCTTTGGGAAAAACAGAAACTTACCACGTCGGTTTTTGAGGACCGTATTAAGCGCTCAGAAGGTTTGATCGCCTACATGTCCAAAACGATTGATGATTTTCGTAACTTCTTTGCCAGTGACAATCAAAAAGAGCGTTACTGTGTCAATGAGGCGATTTATAAATCACTCGGTCTCATTGAATCTGCTTTGAAAAACCATCACATCGCACTTGAGTTTCACGAAGTTGATCGCTGTGAAGTGGAGGGCTACCCCAGCCAATTTGCCCAAGCCATTTTAAACATCATCAGCAATGCCAAAGACATTCTTTTAGAGCGCGCCATCAGTGATCCAACGATTTGGATAACCCTTACATGTAAAGAGGGAAAAACGCTGATTCGCATTGCGGATAATGGTGGCGGCATTGCCTTAGAGCCGATCGAAAAAATCTTTGAGCCTTATGTGAGTACCAAACACGCCAAGAGTGGGACTGGCATTGGGTTATATATGAGCAAAACCATCATCGAAAAAAATGCCAATGGCATTTTACGTGCCTATAACAGCGATAAAGGCGCAGTATTTGAGATCATCCTCTAAGGCTTTCTCCCTAGTTTCTCTCTTGTGATTGTTATGATTTCTTTTGGAATAGACCAAAAGGAGTTATGATGGATGAGAAAGAGCTGCAACAAGGTCGAAGGGGATTTGTCAAAAAGACAACCGCCCTTTTAAGTGCCGCTGTACTTGCCGCACCAAGTGCTAAAGCCATAAGCCTTACCAACCCGGGACGTGAAAGTGGCGATGCGCGCTACATCGGACAAGAGGGTAAACGCTTTGGAATGGTGATGGATCTACGCAAATGCGTTGGTTGCCAAGCGTGTACGAGTGCCTGCAAAAGCGAAAACAGAGTCCCTAAAGAGAAATTTAGAACCTATGTGCCTGAGTATGAACTAGGGAGTTACCCCAATGTTCATAAGGCATTTTTACCCCAACTCTGTAACCATTGCGCTGAACCTTCCTGTGTGAGTGTCTGTCCTACGGGTGCGACGTTTGCACGCAAAGATGGCATTGTCGTTGTCGACAGTGAAGTGTGTTGGGGATGTGGGTACTGCATCAACGCCTGCCCTTACGACAAACGCTATTTCAATCCTATTACCAATGTTGCTGATAAATGCACGCTTTGTGCGCACAGAGTCGATCACGGCTTATTGCCTGCGTGTGTGGAGAGCTGTGTAGGAGGGGCGCGTGTTTTTGGTGATTTTAATGACCCTCACTCTGCTGTTTCCAAACTCCTTTCAAGCTTCCCAACGACGGTTTTAAAACCTGCCAGTGGAACCAAGCCACGAGTCTTTTACATAGCGCTTAGTGGCGAAATTCAAAGCTTGCCGTATTCTCCAAAAGTATTAGACGATATGGCACGAAAAATCGATGGAATAGCTACACACGAGTGGTCAGGAAAAGGAGAATAAGATGGACTTTGGAACACTACTACATACGATAAACTCAATTACGCCCGATCGCCCTTGGGGCATTGATATTCCCAACTATTTTTGGTTTACGGGAAGCTCTGCGGCGGCGTTTATTATCTCCAGTTTTGCCCATGTTTTTGGCATGAAAGAGTACAAACCCATCGCGGGCTTTTCCCTTCTTTTAGCCTTTGTGTTGCTTGTTGCCGCACCTATGAACTTGATCGATGATCTTCGCCAACCAGGGCGCATCATCAACTTTTTCTTCTATGGCTGGGAGAATTTCCCTACGTCACCAATGAAGTGGGGTGTTTTACTGTTGATCGCTTATCCATTGCTCATTTTAGTCGAAGCGTTGGTGCTGTACCGCCCCTATTTTTGGTTTTCAAAAGGGATTGTTCGAAGCCAAGAACAAATCGAAAAAGACCACCATTTAGGCGTTATTTTAGGTGCGATTGGTATACCTTTAGCACTCAGTGTGCATGGATACACTGGTTATATTTTAGGGGCTGTGCATGCGATACCCTTGTTTCATACACCACTGATGCCTATTTTATTTTTAGCTTCGGCGATGGTTTCTGGAACAGGATTGCTCATTATTTTACTCCCCATTTTTCAAAAGTTTTTTACGGATTTTAAACGCGTAGACATGGAAATGATGCAACGACTTGCGCGTCTTTTAGCATGGTTTATTGTGATTGATCTTGTGATTCGTTTTTTTTGGCTTACCTTTGCCATTACGTTTAACGGTGAAGAAAAATACGCGCTCAAACTTTTCTTTGGTGAAAATTTTTGGGAAGTGTTGATCGTTGATTACGTCATTTGTCTTTTTGTGCCTATGATCATCGGCTTTACAAACTATTTCGTACGCTCGTTCAAATGGGTTCTCTTTGCAGGTGTTCTCTCCGCCATTGGTGTGTGGATTTTTCGTTGGAATACCGTTATTGGAGGTCAAAGTATTGGCAAAACCACACCTTTTTTACTTGAATACCATCCGCATTTTACAGGGTTTGATAGCATCCTCTCGGTACTTTCTAACTGGAGTCTTTTGATTGCATTGATCGCTTTGGTGATGGTGCTTTTCCCTTGGGATAAAGAGATGGCAAATTATTATGTTAAACACGAGGAGCGATAATCATGGAAAAATCACGCAGAAATTTTTTGATCGGCACAAGCATCGTAGCAGGAAGTGCCGCGGTGGGAGGGTATCATGAGACACTCGGAAAAGCCATCACGATGCAGCGAAGAGGTGAAAAAGTCAAAGATGCGATCTATGGCAATGCACCTGTGACGGAGATCATCCAAAAAGAGGGCAAAATCGCCTATTCAAACGATTTTGTTGTCAAGCCAAGTGTCTGCAATGGCTGTACAACCTTTTGTTCGGTGCGTGTCAAAATCGATGCCAAAAGTGGCGACGTGGTACGTGTTTTTGGAAATCCTTATAGTTTGCTCTCGAGTGATCCGTGGCTACCGTACAAAACACCATTGGAAGAGAGCTTTAAAGCGACGTCAGGTTGGAAAGAGAGTGGGCTAGAGATGCGCTCAACGGCATGTTCACGCGGTAATCTTGTCTATGAAAAACTGAAAGATCCTTTCCGTGTCACAACGCCGCTTAAACGTGTAGGCAAGAGAGGCGAAGATAAATGGGCGAGCATTTCCATCGAACAGCTTATTAAAGAGATTAGCGAAGGTGGCAATCTCTTTGGTGAAGGCGACGTGCAAGGACTTAAGGCTTTGGCAGATACTAAAACCTTGATCGATGCGCAAAATCCAGAGTATGGTCCCATCGCCAATAAACTCTGTGTTTTAGGAACGGCGGATGAAGGGCGTCAAAACTACATGGTACACCGTTTTGTCCAAAGCTTTGGCACAGTCAATTTTATGGGACACACGTCCATCTGTGGGCTCTCCATGCGTGCGGGAGAAGCGGCGTATTTGGATGATTTTGCAGGCTCTCCCCACATGAAGCCAGATTTTGAACATTGTGAATTTTTACTTAGCATCGGAACCGCTCCCGCACAAGCGGGAAACCCCTTTAAGCGGCAAGCCAAACTGCTTGCCAAAGGACGCACAAGCGGAGCGCTTCGTTATGTGATCGTAACACCTATCTTAACCAACAGTGACTCGATTGCGGTGGGGGATCGCTCACGTTGGTTGCCGATCAAACCCAGTGGCGATTTGGCGTTGGTGATGGGAATGATTCGTGTGATTATTGAAGAAGAGCGTTATTTAAAATCCTATCTTGCGATACCGAGTGATGTTGCTCAAAAAACATTGAACGAGGTGAGCTTTACCAATGCAACGCATCTTGTCATTATAGATGGAGCAAAAAAAGGTGAGATTTTAGTCGATGCAAACAAAGCGGTACATGTCATTGACAAAACCGATGGATTGCTTAAAAATGCTGCTAATGTCTTGGAAGCCGACATCTTGTATGAAGGTGAAGTAAGCCTAGAGGGCGTGAAATATGCTGTAAAAAGCTCTTTTGTCCTGCTTAAAGAGGCTGCGTTTGAGCACCCCCTTGATTTTTATGCCAAAGAGAGTGGGGTCGATGAAAAAACGATTCTAGAACTTGCCCGTGAATTTACCTCCTATGGCAGAAGTGTTGGCGTGGATTGTCACGGTGGAACAATGCATTCGACAGGATTTTACACGACCTATGCCATTATGATGCTAGGAGCCCTCGTGGGCAATCTCAATCATAAAGGCGGTATGAGCGTAGGGGGAGGAAAATTCAAAGACTTTAATGGCGCTTGTTACAATCTTCTTGCCTATGTCGGTAAGCAAAAACCCTTTGGGGTTCGCATTGATAGAGCGAGGATGGCGTATGAAAAAAGTAGTGAGTACAAACGTAAAATCGAGCAAGGCGTCAATCCTTATCCTGCCAAAGATGCGTGGTTTCCTTTTAGCCCTGCCATTGAATCAGAGGTGATTAACAGCAGTGCCAACGCATACCCTTATAAACTAGGAGCGCTTATTAGTTGGAATGCAAATTTTGTCTATGGTCAAAGCGGGAGTGAGCATCTGTTGCCGCTGCTCAAAGACCCTGCAAAGGCGATTCCTCTTTTTGTTGCGATTGATCCGTTTATCAACGAAACGAGCCGCTACGCAGATTATATCGTGCCTGATTCGGTGTTGTATGAGACATGGGGTGTATTGGCGCCTTGGGCGGGACATCTCACTAAAACAACGCATGTGCGTTATCCGATTTTAAAATCGCCCAATGCGACATTTGCTAACGGTGAGCCTATCAGTATGGATAGTTTTATGATTGAGCTTGGAAAAGCTTTGGGATTGGCTGGCTTTGGCAAAAATGCGATTAATGGTACAAATGCAAAGTTTGATTTTGATAAGCCTGAAGACTTTTACCTACGCGCTTTTGAAAACGTTGCTATGGATGGAGCGACTCCTGCGCCAGAAGCGAGTGATGATGAGATCGCTCTTGCAGGATTTGAGGAATACGTTCCTTTGTTGCAGCGTATCTGTACGGATAACTGGCGAAGAGTCGCGTATGTGATGAGCAGGGGCGGACGCTTTGCCGATAAGGCGAGTGCATATGAAGGCAATAAAATGAGTAATGCTTACAAAAAACCGATTGCCATTTACAACCAAAGTGTCGGAACCGCGTTTAATTCCATGAATGGAGAGCCTTACAGTGGCGTGCCACGTTACTATGCACCTCGATTTTACACGGGAGCAAAGATTGATATGGACTCTAAAGAGTTCAATCTCTTAGCGTTTAGTTACAAATCCAATGTACTCTCTTCTGCCTCAGCTTCGGTGGAGAGCTTACGCGATACCCGCTATACCACGTTTATTGATCTTAGCACGACAACCGCAAAAAACTATGGCATTGCCCATGGAGATCATGTAGTTGTGCGTTCAAGTGAAGGAAAAGTGCAGGGCATTTGTCGTATTCGTGAAGGGTTGCATCCTCGCTCCATTGGCATCGAACATGGTGGTGGAAGAGAGGGCGAGGGCGGTTTAAGTGTACAGATTGATGGTGTCAAAAAAGAGGGCAGAATCGCCAGACGAAGCGGCGTGAATATCAACACATTAGGGCTAAGCGACGCCTCTCGCCTCAATACTGCCACACTCAGTGATTTTGTGGTTGGCTCTAATGCAAGGCAAGCGATTCCTGTGCACATTGAGAAGATTTAAACATGGTTACATGTAAGGATTTAATCCTTACATGTAACATAAAAAATAACAGATCATTTCTATTATACGAAATATTTTTTAGAAATAAGATATTTTTTTAAAAGTCTAAAATATTAAGAGTATCTTATTTATTTTGATATAAATAAAATTTTAAGTGGTATTTATAATTGATTGACCTATGGTGATTGAGACAAAATCAAACTAAAATAGATTTATAAATTTCTATTATTTTAATTATTAAAAAAAATTGTTAAAGTACATCATTAAGTTTATTAAAACAAAGATTTCATATTTAAGACGTACTTTGAAAATACTAAGTATGCTTGGAGATTATAACTACTTTTGCTAGGAAATATTTGAATAATTTCTAATTAAATAGGAAAAAAAATTAACTTAAAACAAAGCGAATGCTTGTTAAAATTCATAATATAAATATTATTTATTTTAGTTCATCTGCCACTGTTTATGGCGAACCAAAATTTTTACCTTTTTCAGAAAAGCATCATTTACGTACAACAAATTTTATGCTTAAACAAAACTGGTCGTTGAAGAGATGTTACACAATTTGTATGCGAATAATTCAACACATGGTAGATAATTATTCTTCGTTATTATAAATCCTGTAAGGGCACATGAAAGTGGTCTCATTGGTGAATTTCCACAATGAATTCCAAATAACCTTATGTCTTATATTGCATAAGTAGCTATTGGTAGATAAGATAAAGTTAATTTTTTCGGTGGATGATTATCCTACTCATGACAGTACAGGAGTAAGAGATTATATCCATGTCATTGGTCTAGCTTTTGGTCATGTTAAAGCTCTTCAATCAATTGAATAAACCTCAATGACAGTGATTAATTTTGGTGCCCAAAAGGGCTATTGTGTATTAGAGAGGTTATTAATTTTTTTTAACAAAGTTTGTGGTAAAGATATACCTTATATGATTATGCCAAGGCATGCAGGAGACATTGCAGAGTTTTATTCAGAACCAACCAACTTTGGCAAAAGAGATACTTTGCTGAGAATCTAAGCATAGTTTAGATGCTTTGTGTGGTATTGTCTACTATATTTAAGAAAAAACGATACTAAGAAATTTTCAATTGATGGTTTAAAAGAGGTTAGAATAAGAAATTACGACAGTGCTGGTATTTAGTTTTTGGTAAAAATATAAAAACCTATAAAGATGTAGAAAAGCTTGTAAACCTTGAAGAGAAAGTCAATCAAAATCTCTTATCTTGTCAAAATAGTATTGAGCATACGAGATGGACAACACATGGCAAGCCTACAGATATCATTTTGGTAAATACTCTTGTGTAGTATATAGTAGATATGCCAAGAAATTTAGCAAAGTCAATTATTGTAGAGTGAGAAAATTACAATTGGAGGAAAGTTTGAAAGATAAAATATGTGTAATTGGATTAGGGTATGTGGGACTTCCTTTAGCCCATGCTTTTAGTGAGAAGTATGAAGTTGTAGGATTTGATATAAATAAAACTAGAATTGATAACTTAAATAGTGGTTTTGATAGAACTTTAGAATTAACAGAAATACAAGTAAAAGAATCTATAAGAAATGGAATGAAATTTACTCTGAATGTAGAAGATATAAAAGATTGTAATATTTATATAGTTACTGTTCCAACTCCTATTGACGATAATAACGAACCTGATTTAACTCCTATTATAAAATCAACTGAAACTGTTGGAAAAATCTTAAAAAAAGATGATATTGTAATCTATGAAAGTACAGTATATCCAGGTGTTACAGAAGACGTTTGTGTACCAATACTTGAAAAAGAATCTGGATTAAAATTTAATGAAACATTTTTCTGTGGTTACTCTCCTGAAAGAATCAATCCAGGTGATAAAAAACATACTGTTACAAAAATACTTAAAATCACATCTGGCTCAACTCCTAAAATAGCTATAAAAGTAGATAATTTATATAAATCTATCATAACAGCAGGCACTCACTTAGCTCCAGCTATCAAAGTTGCAGAAGCTGCAAAGGTTATAGAAAATACTCAAAGAGATGTAAATATAGCACTTATTAATGAAATAGCCATGATTTTTGACCTTATGAATATAGATACACATGATGTTATCAAAGCAGCTGGAACAAAATGGAATTTTATCAAATTAACTCCAGGATTAGTAGGTGGACATTGTATTGGTGTTGATCCATATTATTTGACTCATAAAGCTCAAAGTTTAGGATATATGCCAAATTTGATTCTTGGTGCCAGACAAATAAATAATGGAATGAGTAAACTAATAGCTGATAAAGCTATCAAAAAGATGGTTAAATTCGATAAAAAACTAAAAAATACAAACATATTAATATTGGGTATTACATTTAAAGAAAATTGTTCAGATATTAGAAACTCAAAAGTTATGGATATTATTAAAGAGCTTGAAGAGTATGAATGTAATGTTGCAGTTTATGATTACTGGGTAGATAGAAGTGATAAAGAAACCAAACATCTTAATTTCATAGATGAATTACCATTATATAGTAAAAAATATGATTCTATTATAGTTGCTGTTGGGCACGATAAATTCAAAGAAATCACAACAGAACAATATGCAAGTATGTCAAATGGTGACCCAATTATTATCGATGTTAAAGGTATCGTTGAAAAACCAACATGGAGGTTGTAAAAAATGCTAAATAAAAAAATTTTTGCGCTAATCGGTGCTAGTGGGTATATCGCACCAAGGCATATGCGAGCTATAAAGGAGACAGGAAATGAACTTGTAGCTGCACTTGACCCTTATGACGGTATTGGTATAATGGATAGTAACTTTCCACAAGCTCATTTCTTTACTGAATATGAAAGATTTGATAGATTTGTGGATAAATGGCATAGAGATGGAAATAAAAAAATAGAATATATAGGAATTACAACTCCAAATTATTTACATGATTCACACATTAGATTTGCACTAAAAAATGGTGCTCATGCTATTTGTGAAAAACCTTTGGTTTTAAATCCACACAATATTGACCAATTAAAAATAATAGAAGAAGAAACTGGTAAAAAAGTTTATAATATTTTACAATTAAGACTTCATGATTCTATTATCGCCTTAAAAGAAAAAATAACAAAAGAATTGGAACAAAATCCAAATAAGGTATATGACATTGATTTAACATATCTAACAAGTAGAGGTAAATGGTACTTTGTATCATGGAAAGGTGATGAAGCAAAAAGTGGTGGAATCGCATCAAATATAGGTGTTCACTTTTTTGATATGCTATCTTGGATATTTGGACCAATTGAAGAAAATATAGTACATCTAAAACAACCAGATGCAAACGCAGGATTAATGAAGTTAAAAAATGCAAATGTAAGATGGTTTTTATCTGTAAACTATGACTATATTCCAGAAAATGTAAAAGCTACTGGAAAAACAACTTTTAGGAGTATCATCGTTGATGGTGAAGAGTTTGAGTTCTCTGAAGGATTTACAGATTTACATACAAGATCTTATGAACATATCTTAAATGGTAGTGGATTTGGACTTGAAGAAGCTAGAAACTCTATAAATATTGTTTCAGTTATTAGAAAACTAACGCCACTTGGACTCCAAGGTGAATATCATCCATTTTGTAAAAAGGTATTAAATTAATGGCTAAGTTTTTTGCTCACAAATCAAGTTACGTAGATGAAAATGTAAATATAGGTGATGATACAAAGATTTGGCATTTTTCTCATATTTTAAGTGGTTCAAATATAGGAACTAACTGTTCTTTTGGTCAAAACTGTGTAGTTGGCCCAAAAGTAAATATAGGGAATGGTGTAAAGGTTCAAAATAATATATCTATCTATGAAGGTGTTGAAATAGAGGATGATGTATTTTTAGGACCTTCTATGGTGTTTACAAATGTTACAAATCCAAGAGCATTTATAGTAAGACGAAAAGAATTTAAAAAAACAGTTCTTAAAAAGGGGTGTTCAATTGGTGCAAATGTAACGATAGTTTGTGGTGTAACAATTGGAGAATATGCACTTATTGGAAGTGGAACAGTAGTAAATAAAGATGTAAAACCGTATGCTTTAATGGTTGGAGTACCCGCAAAGCAAATTGGATGGGTATCAAAAGCTGGAAATACACTAAAATTTGATGAAAATGGGATGGCTATTGATAGCTTTGATAATACAAAGTATAAAATCCAAAATGATAATTTAATTATAATAGAAGAATAAATATGAAGATAGATTTCGCAAACTTACAATATCAACATGAATTATATAAAAATGAAATAGAAGAAGCTATTTTAAAAGTAGCAAGAAATTGCAACTTTATCATGGGAAATGAAGTAGAAAAACTCGAAATTAGTCTTCAAGAGTTTACAGGTGCAAAATATGCTATATCTTGTAGTAGTGGTACAGATGCTTTACTTCTCGCAATGATGGCACTAGACATCAAACCAGGTGACGAAGTGATAACAACACCATTTACTTTTATAGCAACTACTGAAACTATTGCTTTTTTAGGGGCAACTCCAGTATTTGTAGATATTGATGAAAAAACTTATAATATCAATCCTGATTTAATAGAAGAAAAAATCACTTCAAAAACAAAGGCTATTATTCCTGTGTCTTTATATGGACAGCCAGCTGATATGGATAAAATAAATGAAATAGCTAAAAAATATAACTTAAAAGTGATAGTTGATGGTGCTCAAAGTTTTGGAAGTACTTACAATGGCACGATGGACTCATCACTTGCAGATATATCAACAACTTCATTTTTCCCCGCAAAACCTCTTGGATGTTATGGTGATGGAGGAGCCATATTTACAAATGATGAAATTTTGTCAAATAAAATGAAATCTTTAAGACTTCATGGTCAGCTAAAAAGATATCATCATAAATATATAGGAATTGGTGGAAGACTAGATACTATTCAAGCAGCTGTTTTAAATGTGAAACTTAAATACTATGCAAAAGATTTGGCTTTAAGACAAGAAGTTGCTTTTAAGTATACAAAAGCTTTAGCAAACAAATCAAATTTAGTTCTTTCATATATAGATGAAAAAGCAACATCAGCTTGGGCTCAATACTCATTGAGAGTAAAAAATAGAGATGAGTTACAAGAAAAATTAAAAAAGGCAGGAATACCAACAGCAGTACATTATCCTATGCCTTTACACCTTCAAGAGTGTTTTACATATCTTGGATATAAAAAAGGTGATTTCCCTGTTTCAGAAATAGTATCAAATGAAATTCTGAGTTTACCTATGAATCCTTATGTTACTGATGAAGAGATTGAGTATATAGTAGAGAATATATAATGAAAATACTAACAATTTTAGGTGCAAGGCCACAGTTTATAAAAGCAGGAAGCGTAAGTCGAGAGATATCAAAACATAATAAAATAGAAGAAATCATAGTGCACACAGGTCAACACTATGATACAAATATGAGTGATATATTTTTTGATGAGATGAAAATTCCAAAGCCAAACTATTTTTTAGGAATTGGTGGAAAATTTCATGGTGCTATGACTGGACAAATGATAGAGAAAATTGAAGAGGTAGCTATCAAAGAAAAACCTGATTGGATTATGGTATATGGTGATACAAACTCTACACTGGCAGGTGCAATAGTATCAAGCAAACTTCATATAAAATTAGCGCATATTGAAGCAGGACTTAGAAGCTTCAATATGCGTATGCCTGAAGAAGTAAATAGAATCCTTACAGATAGAGTAAGTGATATATTATTTTGTCCTACGGATACAGCTATACAGAATCTTAAAAATGAAGGTTATAAAAATCTTGATTGCAAGATAGTAAAATCGGGCGATGTTATGCAAGATGGTGCAATATTTTATAAAAATTTAGCAACTAAACCAAAAATTGATATAAAAGATGATTTTATTCTTTGTACTATCCATAGAGCAGAAAATACAGATGATGAAACTAGAATTAGAAATATATTTGAAGCTTTAGAAAAAATAGCAAAAGAAAAACAAGTAATCTTACCACTTCACCCAAGAACAAAAAAATCATTAGAAAACTTAAAGTTAAATATAGAAAATCTTACTATTATAGAACCTATTGGTTATCTTGAAATGGTATGGTTAATAGATAACTGTTCTTTTGTCATGACAGATAGCGGAGGACTTCAAAAGGAAGCATATTTCTTTGAGAAACAGTGTATTACGCTGAGAGATGAAACAGAATGGGTAGAGCTTGTAATTTGTGGGGCAAATACTTTGGTAGGTGCTGATAAAGAAAAAATATTAGAAGCTTATAAAAATAATTCAGAATTTAACATTCAAAATTCAAAGTTAGATTTATATGGTGGTGGAAAAGCTAGTGAAAATATCATAAATGAGTTAAAGGTATATAATTGATAAAACCGTTTATTGAAATATTTAAGAATAAGAAGATTATTTACAGTACTACATTGTACGATTTAAAAAGTAAGAATGCTGGCTCTATATTTGGTATTGTGTGGTTGATTTTATATCCTATATTATTTCTTTCTATGTATGCTTTTGTATATCTTATGATTTTTAAAATAAGACTTGATGTAATGTCTCCTTATGAATATGTTATGTTGATTTTTTGTGGCTTAATACCTTTCCTTAGCTTTGCAGAAGCTTTGGGAAGAGGTGTTAATTCTGTTACATCAAATAGCAATCTGATAAAAAATACATTGTTTCCTATAGAATTTGCTCCTGTAACAGTAGTTTTATCCTCTCAGGTTCTTTTATTTGTTGGATTTTCTATGCTTTTTGTTGTAATGGTGTTTTTTGAAAAGATTGGAGTAACTTATCTGTGTTTGCCATTGATTGTTTTATTGCAACTGATGTTTACGATAGGATTAGTTTGGATATTATCAACACTAAATGTATTTTTTAAGGATTTAGGACAAATTATTGGACTAGTGATTTTAATGCTTATGATGATTAGTCCTATAGCATATACAGAAAATATGATTCCAGAAGGGATTAGAGCTATTTTATATATCAATCCACTTTATTATATGATTATGTTATATCAAAAGATTTTTATGTTTAATGAGTTGGACATAAAATTACTTGGAATTTTCTCTGTATTATCTTTATTGCATTTTATTTGTGGATATTACTTTTTTACAAAATTAAAAGGTGTATTCAGTGATTATCTCTAATACTTATGCAATAGAAGTTAGAAATGTTTCTAAAATGTATAAAAAATATAAAAATAGTACATCTAAAATACTAGATTTATTGGGTTTTTCTTTCAGAAAAAACTACGAAGAATTTTGGCCTTTAAAAGATATAAATCTTACTATCAAAAAAGGTGAAAAAGTTGGTATGATAGGCAGGAATGGAGCAGGTAAAACTACACTTCTCAGTATGATTTCTGATAATGTAAAACCAACAAATGGAAAAATAAAAGTTGATGGAAAAATAAGTGCTCTTTTTGTTTTAGGAACAGGGTTTCATCCTGAATTTTCAGGAAGAGAAAATATCAGATCATCACTTGCTTTTCAAGGGATTACTGGAGCTAAAGCACTTGAATTAGAAAAAGAGATTATAGAGTTTTCAGAATTAGAAGATTTCATTGAACAGCCTTTAAAAACTTACTCAGCTGGTATGTACACAAGACTTGCGTTTACTGTATCCACGGCTATAAAACCTGAAGTGCTTATTATAGATGAGATATTAGGTGCTGGTGATGCTTATTTTAATTCTAAAGCTTTAGAGAGAATGAATAATCTTACAAATAGTGGCGCTACTATTTTATTCGTTTCTCATGATTTATCATCTGTTCAAAAAATATGTGATAGATGTATTTGGATAGACAAGGGTAAAATCAGAGAAGATGGCTCTACTTTAGATGTTATAAAATCATATAGTGCAGATGTTAGAAAAAGGGAAGAGTTAAGGCTTCTCTCTCAAAATAGTGGAGTAAAGATCAATAATCAAAATTCTAATACAAAACAACTTCTTTTTAGATTTATAACTTCACAAAACTCTGCTACAGAAGAAAAGGGTTTTTGTGTTCATAAAATTAGACTTTTTGTTAAAAATAAATTATTAAGCGAAATAAGCATTGGTGATTCTATGGACAACTCTGTAGAACAAGATGGATACGTAATTACTGGCAAAAAAATAAACTGGTCAGATAGTTTTAAAAAAGAAGGAAAATGGTGCAGAGAGTTTAAAAATTTTGGTGGTGAATACATCCATGCCATAGGGATATTTCAGTTACCTTTAGTGATTGATTTAAAAGATGTAAGTTTTGATATTGAGTATTTTGATGAATTTGATGATGAAATATATTTTGAGTTTTATGATAGTAAAAAAAATATCTATAAAAATATAAAAACTATAACCTCATCTCAATCAAAAATCTGGCAAGTTACAAATCATATTCAGATATTTAAAAATTTAGCTAAAAAAGAAGAAAAAAATCTTGTTGAAGAAGAAATTATACAAGATATAGAGGAAAAAAATACAACAGATATATATGGTACAGGGGAGCTAATCATCACAAAATTTACTTTTTTAGATGAAAGTTTGGAAGAAAGATTTGTATTTACGGTAGATGAACCTATAATCTTTAGAGTAAATTATAAATATTTTGAAGATATTTATAATCCCGTTTTTGTAGTAGCAATATATAAACCAGATGGTACCACTATTACTCAACTTATTGATAAACAAAGAGGTTATAAAATTAATAAAGTAACTAATAATAGTTTTGTTGATTTTAAAATCAATAATCTTAAAATAGGAAAAGGTGAGTATTTGGTTTCTGTTGCAATTTTTCATGATATAGACTTGACTAATCCAATAGAACAAAAAACTTATTGTTTGCATGATAGAAAGTATAAATTCAAAATAGAACAACCTTATGGACTAAATATGGATTTAGGGTTGATATATCAAGATTTTGAAGTAAAGTATGGAAGTGAACATGAATAATAATTATTACGAACAAGAAGAGTTGTGGAATAGAGACTTGACTTCTCAAGAAACAGAGAGAATTGATATAGTCAAAAAATTTATACCAAATGATGTAAAAACTGTACTTGATGCTGGATGTGGAAATGGTGCTATATCAAACTATTTAGACGGTTTTGATATTACAGCGATAGACAGAAGTCATGAAGCTCTCAAATATGTAAAAAATAAATCAGTTGAGGGTAGTCTAGATAGCTTGCCTTTTGAAGATGATAGTTTTGATTTGATTATATGTAGTGATGTATTAGAACATTTAACTGATGAAATTTATAAAAAAACTATCAAAGAATTTAAAAGAGTATCAAAAAAATATATCTTGATAATATCTCCAAACGATGAAGATTTAGAAGCAAATCAGTCAAAATGCAGTAAATGTGGAACTGTATTTCATATGAATTGGCATATTAGTTCTATTTCACTTAACAAAATAATGAATGACTTTAGAGATGATTATACCCCTGTTTATTATAGTTTTTTTGGTAATAAGTGGGTCAGTGAACCAGAGATTAAATACACTCTTGCCAGAACAACAAATAGAGGGTATAAAAAATGGGAAAACGCTGTATGCCCTATGTGTAATACCAAACAAAGAAATTCACAAGAAAATACAAAAGACATAGATATAGAATGCAATAGATTTTTAAATGGGTTTTACAATTACTCCACAGAGTTTATTGTGTTATTATCAACAATGGAAAACAAAAAAGAGATTTTCGATTTTGATAATATTGAAGAAAATACTCTATTGTCTCAAAAAGAAATCTGTCAATTACACTTTGTAAACAGGCAGTCAATTCTATCAAAGTATGATATTTTTACAAAAAAACATACAGAGTTTTATCCTCAATATGCTTATATCCTAGATGAAAATTTTACAAATGAGCCAAATAGAAGATTAATTTGTTTTCCATATTTAATAAAAGATAGTCAAAAAATATATTTTGCGTTTCAAGATAATCTAAATGCGAAAATATCAGTAAATATTTATGATCTAGAAAAATATTTTATCAACATTGGTACGATAGAGTTATCAAACGACCATAATAAAAAAATACAATTTTTTGAAATATCAAATGATCTTATTCCTGCAAATGAAGGTTTGATATTTGAATTAATTACTGATAATATTCATGCCTTCGAAAATTTTGTTTTTGATAAAATTTATATTGATGAAAATTTTGGTGATTTAGTACTATCAAAAGAAAAAAATACAGAATTTTTTACAAGTCAATATTTGACATACACGTATGACTATAGAAAAAAAGATAGCAGTTTTTTAGTTTTAGACAAAGATGTTTTGGTTTATGATGGAAAAAACAGATGTTTCTTTATGAATTTATCAGATTCATTTGAATTTTTTTGTGTATCAAAAAACACTAGAGAAGAACTAGAAACAATCAAAGAAGAGCTTGTAAAACAAAGAAACACTAGTAGAGAAGAACTAGAAACAATCAAAGAAGAGCTTGTAAAACAAAGAAACACTTTAAAACAGGACTTAAACCATGAAATTGAAGCTTTACACGAGCAACTAAAAAAAATCAATCAAGAAATGTACCAGCTTAAAGTAGGCGTATACACTATATCAAATTCACATGAAAGTTTCGTAAAGAGGGTAAAAAGTCCATTAAGATATTTATTTGGTAGATTAAAAAACAAGTTTTTACCAACAACAAATATCAAAAAATCAAATAAAGACAAGAGCAAACATCTTGTAGTAATCACTCCTGATGTAAAAATAGATAGAAGAACAGTTCAAATGTGCCAAAGCCTCATCAAGACTTATGGGATAAGGTGTACTATCATCGCTGCTCTTGAAGGAAAAGATGATTTTGTCACAGACAAGCTAAAAGTAAAAAGAATAGATCCATACAAAACAGAAAAATATATACTAAAACCTGATGATTGGACTGATGGTACGACTTTAAACCTAAAAGATTTTTATTGGTTACATTTGCATTATCTAAACATGGCACTCAATGAAGAAGCAGATTATATAATGTGTTGCGATTTACCTGTACTACCTGCTGCTGTGTATGCTTCTAAAATCAAAAACGTACCTTTGATTTATGATGCGCATGAACTATATCCAGAACAAGCAATTTTTTCTGAAAAAAAGCGAGAATCTTATACACAAGTAGAATCTCATTTTATAAAATATCCTCATTTAGTAATTACAGTAAATGAAAGTATTGCTATTGAAATGCGGAAAAGATATGGCATAAATAAACCGGAGGTGATACTAAATGCTCTTGATGCATCAAGTACTTTTGATAAAAATAAAAAATATGACTATTTTAGAGAAAAGCTACCTATAAGAAAAGAGCAAAAAATAGTGCTTTTTCAAGGAGGATACTCTCCAAATCGAAATCTTGAACTTTTTGTTAAATCAGCAAAATATATCAAAGATAATAGTATTGTACTAGTACTTATGGGCTTTGGCAATTTTGAACAAGTGCTAGAAAACATAGCCAAAGAAGATAAAACGATCAATGAAAAAGTATTTTTCTTTCCAGCCGTTGATCAGTCGGTACTTCTTGAGTACTCAGCTTCAGCAGATGTAGGAATCATACCATATCCACATATAGACCTAAATAGCTTTTACTGTACACCAAATAAACTTTTTGAATTTATACAAGCGGGGCTTCCGATCATAGCGAATGATTCTCCAGAATTAAATAAGTTTGTCCAAACGTATAACATAGGCCACTCATACAAAATCAATGATGAAAAGGATATTGCGCGTATGATAGATAGCTATTTTGAGGAAAATAAAGATTATAAACAAAATCTTTTAACAGCTAGAAATGAAATTTGTTGGACTACAGAAGAGAAAAAATTTATTGCTCTTTTTAAAGAGATACTATGAGAGAGCTGTTTCTAATTATCTTTTTGTTGCTCAATGTATACGCATCCGATAAACTGGAAGAATTGATCAAATACAATGATAAGCTTTCTACACTGTACCGTGAAGTTGGAGCCGGTATGATGGGTGGAAAATACAACGTGGAGTTTGACAAACTGATTCATTATCCTCATGGGAGTTGTTCTCAACAAGGGTATTTGTTGGCTAGAAAAGCAAAGGAACTCGGTTTCAAAACTGAACAGTTGGGTCTGTTTTCCAAAACAACAGGCACAAATGATGTTATGGTCAATGTTACTGATGGCGATAGTCAATTTTTATTTGTACCAAGTGCCGGTGCATATTATAAAAATTCATTATGGCAAATCCTAGACAATATAAAATTAGCGGATAATTTTATTGTCCATAAAACGAAAAGTGATCACGTCCTTAATGCAAGAAGTCTATATTTGTCGGCGTCTTTTTTTAAAACACTAGAAAATATCAAGATATATCACTTAAATAATTATGAAAGCAATTTGTTGAAATATGCTAAAGAAGTAAGTAGTAAAAATCTCTTTACTGATCCGTATAATGAAAAGCATTTGTTAGATTTTCAAAATAAATACTATACTGCAGGAGAGGAAAATAAGCCCTACCAATCGATACAATATGTATTAAAAGAGTCTTTTGACATTTATAGATTTTATTTTCAATGGTATAGTCCTGAGGATTATGCACAAAAAATAAAAGTGATTCTCAATGATAACGAAACGCTGGAGTTTGACAACAAAATAGATGGAATTGAAACAGAAATCGTTTTACCTGCTATGAAAACAAAAATTCAAAAAATAGAATTTAAGTTTAGTGATTTTCATGGTCAAAATAGATTATTACTAAAAGGACTAGGTGTATATTGATGAATAGAAATAAATTAGTAATGTTGGCATTAATAATATTTTGTACATATAGTATTTTTTCTTATGCAGATGAAAAACAAACAATACTTTTTAACCAAGGAAAAATTTTAAACAAAGTTGCTATGCAAACAGATGTAAATAATGCAAAATTTATTACCAAAGAGGGTGTTCCGTATCTTGATATACAAAATGTAGGGACAGTGTTTCATCCGGCATGGACAGGACTGTATGCATTGCAATATGCAAATAGTGAGAGTTACTATCCAAAAGAGGTAGCGCCAAATGAAAAGCTATTTTTTCATCTTGTAAAAGTGTTGGAAGAAAAGCTGACATATTTGAATAAAAATAGCGCTGTATGGGTATATGACTTTGACAATACGTATAATAACGTCTATATAAAAGCTCCTTGGTATAGTTCTTTCGCACAAGCGATTGGTATAGAAGTTTTTATAACGGCGTATGAAAAAACAAAAGACAATAAGTACTTAGAACTAGCGGAAAAGGTAGCTACACCACTTATAACACCTATTGAAAAAAATGGTTTAATGTATACTAAAAACGACGATGTATGGTTTGAAGAGATACCTTTGAAAGAAGAATCAACACATATCTTAAATGCACACCTAAGAAGCTTGATAGCATTAGATTTATTGTATAGAAACAATGGTAAAAAAATCTATAAAGAGTATTTTGACAAAGGGTTAAAAACCCTCCAAAAATGGCTTCCAAAATATGATGCAGGGTATTGGCTAAAGTATGACCTAAATCCAAACTATATGAAATTGTTTCGCATCACAAACCCTTATGGATTTGAAACAGCAGAATTAGCAATAGATAACGTATCTATTCTTGATAAAAATCAAAATGTATTGTTGAAAGAAGATATTGGAGATGGAGATGATTTCGATACAAATAAATCGATATTTTTAAGTGGGATAGATTGGAAAAGTGACTATCAAGATGGCAATCAAACACTTAGAGAGATAAAATCATCATTGCCCGTTGATTTTAAAACAGAATTTGAAAATTCAAATCTTGTGAGTCCCTATACGTTTTTAAATGTGCACTTCCCAAAAAATGAAAATGTTTTTTATTTGAAAATTACTTACAAAGATACTAAAAAGGGCAATCTTGTTTTACAAGAAAGAACCATTGCACCGAGTATTAAATTTCAAGATCTGAAAAATGGTATTTTTTTACTTAAAGGTGATAATACGGAACGAAGTCTTATCGTGAAAATCAATGAATCAGACTTAGGCTTCCCAGTAGGATTAAGTTATGCCTGGAAGCATTATCTTTATTTAGAAAAATTGGCAAAATTAACCAATAATAAGCAAATTCAAAAATGGTCATATATTGCACAAGCACATGTTCATACGATTGACTACAATACAGAAAAAATTGTTAAAAATAAAAAATTAATTTTACCGCAACAAACACCAATGTTACCATTATTATCTTTTGATAATAATATGGTTATTAGACAACATAAGCCTTCTAATAAAACAATTTTTGTAAATGGCTCATATGATTTTAAAAGTGAAGGTGGAATACCAGTCTATTCTCCGTTTATAGTAGCTTCACAAGCGCTAAATATTCCCATTTTAGCTATTACGGATGAGAAGTATGAAAAAGTTTCAAAATCTTATTTTAAGATGTATAACTTTGTAACAGCAGAAAATTTGAAAGATATACAAAAAGAGCCTGCAATCAATTGGTTAAAAGTTAGTGGAAAGTCTTATGTTGACTCTCTCGTTTGGAAGTTTGATTTTCAAAATTCTTATAATGATGTTATTCAAAAAGCAGGATGGAATTCTGCTTTTGGGCAAGCCTACGTTATAAAAGCGTTTCTTGAAAATGGTATTTATGATTATGCGCTTAAAGGTGCAAATGCATATAAATACGATATCTCAGATGGCGGAGTTTCTTCTTTTGATAAAAGTGGTAATATCTGGTTTGAAGAAGTTCCAAATAAAACACATATTTTAAATGCGCATCTTATTAGTCAAAATGTACTAATGGAAAATCTTGACAAACTTAATAACAAAGCTATCAAACAAACAACACAAGAGGGCTTGCTTTCATTAAAAAAATATATCAATGATTTTGATACGGGGTATTGGAGCAAATATGACCAAAATCCCAAAAAAGAACTTTTATTTCAATTAGATTGGATTAGTGGCAACCAATCGCCACTCATTAGTGACATTTGTTTAATAAGTAGTGTAAGCCATCAAAAGACATGTTTGGATATAGGTAGCGTCAACGATGCAAATGGTACTGACAAAGTTACCGGGATTGATTGGTCAATGCCATCGGTCATTGATGGGAAAACAGTGAGAAGTTTTCAAAACGGTTATGAAGCAAGAACGGAAGCTGTGGATGGTGGGGCGATCCAGAATAGTTTTATATGGATGAGTTTACCAGATAGAAAGCTTTCGGATTTATGGGACATAACGCCATATTATTTAATAATACACTATAAAGACATATCATCAGGGCAATTCGTTGTTAAATTACAATCTATGCAAGAAGGGGATGCTTTAGAATTTGTACCGCTGTATGGTTCCAATTTAATAACTAAAGGTGACCATCAATGGAAAGATTACATTGTACCGGTAAGGAGTAATGACTTAGGATGGTTTCTCGGTGTCGACTATCATAAATATCATATAGTGCAAATGAATGATATAGTCAAAAAAACTGATGATGTTGTTTTGAAACAAGTCGCGAAACGATGGCAATATTACTTAGAAGAGTATGATAACAATCAAAGTGTTATCATTGAACCTAAAAAAGAATTTGATGAAGAATACAAAAATTTTGAAGTCGATTCAAATGTAAAATTTTATCCTGGATATGGTTTGGACAATGCCATCGATGGGAACGTAAACGATAATTATGTTGCATCACTGGAAAATTTACCTATGCCTCATGAAATTATCCTTGATTTAAAAGAAAAAAAGTTTGTTGATAAAATACAGCTTGTTTGGGAAAGCCAAAAGAATTATGCATCAAAATTTGATGTTGATGCATATGAAAATCAAGAATTAGTTATGCAACAGTCAGTGTCTAATAATAAAAGTGATTCTGAAATTCGTATTAATAAGAAAGTGACTAAAATTGTCATTAGAGTTAGACAATACAATGGTCAACAAAGGCTTTTGATGAGAGCAATAAAAATACTAACAAATAGGTAATGAGATGTGCGGAATAATAGGGTGGAAGTCCAAGAAAAAAATTGATAAAAATATTATAGGAGCAATGGTAAATACGATAGCTCATAGAGGACCTGATGGAGAAGGGTTTTACTATTCAAATGATAAAAGCTTGTGCTTAGCACATAAAAGGCTTGCGATCATAGATCCGGAAAATGGACATCAGCCAATGAAGAGCTTAGATGAACAGTTAATTATTACTTTTAATGGTGCAATTTATAATTTTCTGGAGTTAAGAAGAGAGCTCATAAGCCTAGGCTACCCTATAAAAAGCTATAGTGATACAGAAGTATTAATATATGCTTATAAACAATGGGGAGAAAAGTGTCTTGATAGATTAAATGGTATGTTTGCTTTTGTGATACATGATAAAAGCAAACATATACTTTTTGGTGCTAGGGATAGGCTTGGAGAAAAACCTTTTTATTATTTTTATAATAAAAAGGAGTTTGTATTCGCTTCTGAAATAAAAGCCATATTAGCTTCAGGTATAGTAAAAGCAACACTGAATAATGAAAGCTTACATGAATATCTTACATTTCAATACTATCTTGACAATAACACTTTATTTGAAAATATCATCAAGCTAAAGCCAGGACATTGTTTTATTCTAGATGAAGCATCTATGAATTTAAAAGTAAAAGAGTATTGGGATGTAGTCTATACAAAAAATGTAGAAGAACATAGTGAAGATTATTATATTGATAAATTAAGATATTTGATAGATGATTCCATAAATCTAAGACTAAGAGCTGATGTTCCTCTTGGAAGTCACTTAAGTGGAGGAATAGATTCTTCAGCTGTTGCAGCACTAAATGCTTTACATCTTGGTGATAGTTTGAAGCTAGAGACTTTTACAGGAAAATTTGTAGAAGGTTTGGATTATGACGAGACTAAATATGCTATTGAAGTAGCTCAAAAAATCAAAAGTAACTACAATGAAATAGTGATAAAAGATAGTGATTTCTTAGATAGCATTGAAGATATTATCTGGTATATGGATGAACCACAAGCTGGTCCTGGGGTTTTTTCTCAATATATGGTAGCAAAATATGCAAGTCAAAAAGTAAAAGTAGTACTTGGTGGGCAAGGTGGTGATGAGACATTTTTAGGTTATACTAGATACCTAATAGCATATTATGAAAAAATGCTAAAAAGAAATATAGAAGAAAGTGGAGAATTCTATCAAAATATACTCAATGCAATGACTCCAAATCTATTTCAAATGAATGGCTACCAACCTATGATGCAAGATTTATTTGCAAAAGGGCTATTTGACGAAGATGCAAGAAGATATTTTAGGCTAAGTGATAGATTTTCTTCAAATGAATCTATCTTTTCGAAAGAGTTTTTAAATACTGAGTATGATTCATTTGGAAAGTTTAATAAAATATTTTCCAAATATGACACTTCTATTGCAAACAAAATGAGCTATTTCGATACAAAAACATTTTTACCTTCGCTTCTACATGTGGAAGATAGAACAAGTATGGCTAATGCTTTAGAATCCAGATTACCTTTACTTGATCATAGAATTATAGAGTTTGCAGCTACAATACCTGCACATATAAAGTTTAAAGATGGGATAAATAAATATTTACTTAAAAAAATATTTAAAAATACAATTCCAAATAGTATTTTGGATAGAAAAGATAAAAAAGGCTTTCCAACACCTACGAATCTTTGGTTTAAAACTTCTCTTAATGAGTGGGTAAAAGATTTACTTTCAGATAAAAGAACTCTAGAAAGAGGTCTGTATGAAAAAGATGAGTTACTAAAACTAATTGATGGTAGTAGCAAATTCAATCGTTCTTTATGGGGAGTTATAAATTTAGAAGTATGGCACAGGAGGTTTATAGATTGATGAAACAAGTATGTATGATAACTCATGATGCTCCACATATTGATAGAAGAATATTATTGCAAGCAAAAACTTTGATAAAAAATGGTTATGATGTAAGTATAATTTATCCCTTTGGTGATGCGAATAGTGATTTTGCAAATGTAGGTATAAAATATATTCCTATAATGCAGCAATTAAGTGTAAAAAATGGGTTATCTTTTTTCAAAAAAACACTTAGAATACTTTTACCTCAAAAAATGTATGTAAAAATCAAAGAGTTGTATTTTAAAGTTGCAAAAAATGATTTTATAGATTATGAAGAGGAATTAAAAGTAAAATCATTAGAAAAAAAATATGATATATATGTTGCCCACGATTTGCCGGCATTACTCATAGCCCATTATGCAGCAAAGCAAAATGGTTCAAAATTGGTTTATGACTCGCATGAATTTTTTACAGGACAGATTGCCTTACAAGGCAATAGAAAACAATTTTTTCAAAATTTAGAAAAAAAATTAATTTATGATGTAGATTTATTTTTTACCGTCAATGAAGATATAGCAAATTTATTTGTAAATGAATATGGAATTGCACCTCCTCAAGTGCTACTCAACTCTATAGAGGAAAATGAACAGATATCATCTGTAAATCTTTATAAAAAGCTAGGTATACACGAAAGTAAAAATATTATTCTATACCAAGGTGGTTTTTTAGAGGATAGAAACTTAGAAATATTAGTTCAGAGTGCACAATATCTAGAAGAAAATAATATTTTAGTGATGCTTGGATATTCATTTTTAGAAGACAAACTTAAAAAAATTGCAAAAAAACTCAATATTATTCATAAAAAAGTTTATTTCATGGATAGAGTGACACAAAAAGAATTATTAAACTATACAGCAGGAGCAACTATAGGAGTTATTCCCTATCCAGACATAGATTTAAATACAAAGTATTGTACACCTAATAAAATGTTTGAATTTATAACTGCAGAAGTTCCTATAGTTGCAAATGAAAAATTAGTGACTGCTTCTAAAATATTAAAAAAATTAAACATTGGATATTTTATATCTTTTGAATCACCAAAAAGTATAGCAGATGGTTTAAATCAGAGTTTATTAGAAATAAAAAATGTTTCTTTCTTGGAAAATATTAAAAAAGCGAAACAGAAATTATCTTGGGGAAATCAGGAAAATATTCTTATAGATAGTTATCAAAAATTATAATGAAAATCTTAATTGACGGAAGAGTTTTAACTCATTCTAAAATAACCGGGGTAGAAAATCATGCTATAAATTTGATAGAGAAGTTAAAAAGTATAGCTGATATTTACGTGGCAATACCGAAGTATCAAAATAAATATTATACACACTTTTGGGAACATGTGGTATTACCTCTAAAAGCAATTAAATACGATTTATTATTTTGTCCATCAAATATCGCACCGTTCTATTTGTCGAAAAAAGTTAAGCTTATTGTAACCTTGCATGATTTATCTTATAAAGATTTTTCACAGATGTATTCTAAAGCATTTAGAAGGTATTATGAGTTTGTGATACCTAGGGTATTGCAAAGGGCAGAACACGTATTGACTATTTCAAAGTTTAGCTATGAGCGTATTATAAGAGAATATCCATTTGTTCAAGATAAGATAGATTTTATATATCATGGTAAAAATGAGATATTTACCTTTGAACCTTCAATACAAAAAGAGGACTATATACTATATGTAGGCTCCCTCAATGATACCAAAAACTTTTCATTTGTGATTAAAGCATTTGATAAATTAAATTCTAAAAAGTATTACTTAAAAATGATAATGCCAATTTCTTCAAATTTTGAGATAAATAAAGAAAAAAAACAGTTATTAGAACATGCAAAAAAAAATTCAAAGATAGAGATAGTGGACTATTTGCCTCAAGAAAAACTTGTAGAAATATATCAAAAAGCAAAGTTGTTTATTTTCCCATCTTATCATGAGAGCTTTGGATTTCCTGTGCTTGAAGCCATGGCATGTGGTACGTCAGTAGTGTGCAGTGGCACAAGTTCTTTGCCTGAAGTGGGCGGTGACGCAGTAGTCTACTGTGATCCTTATGATATAAATGATATAAAAAATAAAATAGAATCCGTCTTGAACGATGAAAATATGCAGCAAGAGATGATAAAAAAAGGACTAGAAAGAGCAAAAATGTTTACCTGGGATAAATCGGCTAAGGAATATTTGGAAGTTTTAAAGAAGTTAGACCATAAAGAAATTTATAATTTCTGATATGTGGATGATTGCTTACAAATCATCATATCCCATGAGGCATTGGATAATTAAGGCATAACAACAATAACCAGATTTTATCTTGTGGATTGGTACAATGAGCCGTATGTGCTCCTACACAACAATTATTCTTTTGACTCCTAACAATTTCATTTAGAGAATATGATGTTCTGATTAAATTATATTGCTCCTCTTCTTGCCAAGACTACTTGCACCGTTTTAATTAAAATAACGATATCTCTCCAAATATTCCAATTTCGGACATACCACACATCCATATCTATACGACTTTTAAAATCGATTTCATTTCTGCCACTGACTTGCCATAGACCTGTAATACCTGGTTTGACTGCTAAAATCAAATCAATATTTTGTCCTATTTTTACTTTTTCAGAAGGCATATATGGTCTTGGCCCAATCAGGCTCATCTCCCCTTTCAAAACATTGAGAATCTGTGGCAATTCATCCAATGAGGTTTTTCTCAAAAATTTGCCTATTTTTGTGACTCTAGGATCATTTTGATACTTATGGTAGATATTGTAGTATGCTTTTTCTTCTGGATGAGCTTCGAGATAGTGTTTGAGTAACTCATCAGCATCCATTTTCATTGTCCTAAATTTAAAACAGTAAAATTCACTAGCATGTCGTCCTATGCGTTTTTGTGAAAAAAAGATGGGGCTACCATCATCTAGCTTGATCGCGATACTGATGATGCCGATAGCAATTAGCATAAATGGTAATAAAATCAATGCAAATGTATAATCGACTATCCATTTGATTGATAGATTTACTTTATCCATCAAATTATTTTCAACAACGATTAGATTGGTCCTTGCATTGTACAAATGAATAATACGAGCATCGGAAAAATCAAAATTTTTGACGAGAGGGATAAAAATCACCTCTTGTTTTTCAATCAATGCATCATAAATGATCTCCTCTAATCGTTCCGATCCTAGTGAAGATGAAACAAATAAAGTTTGTGCTTTATTTGTTTTACAAGCAACATACCCTAAATAGCGGTTGCTATAAACATGTTCTTGGAAGAAGAGATCTTCTCCCAAAAGCTGCGAAGGCAACTTCCACGACCCAATTTTAAAAAGAAACTGTTTTGTCAAGTATTTTTGTAATGGTGCCAAGAATATGAAAAGCATTAAAGTTACTATTAGAATAAATCGGGAATATTGTTTTGCTTCTTGCATGATTGCGAGCATCGCTAAGATGATGATAGTTGATAAGATACTGCTGCGTATTACATGGTAGGTATCTTGCCAGAAATCGTATCTTTTTGTATAGACGCCTGAAATGATTAAAGAACTAAGTACGATGGGATACGTTAAGCCATACACTGAGAATAAAGTAATTTCAGGTACATCATTTTCAAAACATACACAATGTTGTCTCAGTATGTAAGCTATATAGATGGCTATCATCAGTGTCACCACATCCATCAAAAATAAAATTGAAAAATTGAAAATTTTTTTCATTTGTTAATAAAACCATGCAGTTGCAGTTTTTTATTCACAAACTTATTAATCTCTTTCTCAAATCGTTCTTTACTAAAGCGTAAAGCATTTTTTCGTATTGTATGTGGATCAAATTGATTGTGATTTTGTTCGAAATATTCTATGGCTTCAATCAAATCTTTGACTGTTTGGTTCTTAAAATGAACTCCCGTAATGCCATCAATTACCGTTTCTTTTGTACCGCCTTGTCCAAGACAAATGACAGGTGTACCACACGCTTGTGCTTCAACAGCAGCAATCCCAAAATCTTCAACTCCTGCAAAAACAAAAGCCTTGGCTTTTGAAACGTAGTTAATAACATCTGCTTTTGGTAAAAAACCGATGAACTCAACATTGCCAGATGCAATGGTTTGTAAAGGGTGTTTTTGACTACCATCCCCTATTACGATTAATCTTTTTCCAGTTGCAGAAAAAGCTTCAACAATAATATCAAATCTCTTATATTGTTCTAATCTTCCGACGGTAACATAATAATCCAATCGATCAAAAGACAAAAGAAAATCAGTGACATCCACAGGGGGATAAATAACTTCAGAATCTCGTTTGTAGATTTTATATACCCAATCTTGTACAAAATGAGAATTAGCAATGATGTAGTTTGGTCTTGTGGCACCATCAAGATCAAATTTTTGCAAATAAGGGATAAAGACTTTGAAGATGCTTTTTATCCCTTTGAAATATAAATCTTGTTCTTCCCAGATATACTTGAGATTCCTAGCTTGGAAATATGAAATATGGAGACAATGAGGGGCCAAAACTGCCTTCGAAACAGCATGAGATGAGCTAATAAGTAAATTTATATCCTTGTCAATTTTAATTTTTCTAGTAAAATAAGGGAAGAAAATCAAAAAATATCTAAAATATTTTCCAAAATATTGTAAACAAGTATTTTCTATTGCAATATTTTTATCCTTAAAAATAAGTTTTAAATCCTCCTTCCACATAATATTTACTAATGTATAGCATTTGTCAAAATCAAAAGTAGATTCCAAACTTTTAATAGTTCTTTCTGACCCAGCATATTTATCTAACCAATCAATCACTAATGCTTTTTTCATTTGAGCCTCTCAATAACATCTGGAATGATCCCCCATTTGTAGATACAATACTAATTCTGCGAAGTCAGATTTAATTTCTCATTATATCTTTTTTGTCAGCCGAAGTGCTAAACTTTTGAGTATATTTTGAGCTTTGATAACCATCTTATCATTTTTGTGTCAACCTGCTTTTCTTACATAGGTGTTATCTGTGATTGTACCTTTTTTGAGTTAAAAGTCATTTTCTGCGATGTTTTGAAGGGATGGATTATACACTTATCGGGAAACACTCAAAAAGACTTTAGGTGGCTTATATGTATGTTTTTCGGGAAATGTATCGAAGCCATTGCACCTCAACAAAGTGAAAGAGAGATAAAAAATGGTGGAAAACTTAGAGGTATTCAAAAGAAAGATGAACACACCCTAAATGTGCAACGAGTCAAAGAGAGTTTATCTTTACATGTAAAAGCGAAACATAACCGAATTTTCAAAAGTGCTTCATATTAGTAGAAGATCGTTCATGTTATCGTCAAATCTCTTTTAGCTCTTTGTTTTTTCGGCTTTATCCTTTTGGATCTTTGCAAGAGTAATACCATAATACAAATAGTCAAAGTGACACTTTTGGCAAAAACATAACCCTAATATTCAAATAATTATAATGAAAAATTCTACTATAAAATTCAAAAATAAATGATAAAAGCACGATATATAGAGACTTAACAAAGAGAAGCGAATACAATAGTGAACGGCAAATACAACAGTTTAAAACGTCAAGGTTTGATCAAGGGTAAAAATTTAAAAATATTAGTGTTTTCTTAGTACTTCTGCGAATATAAAGAAGCAAAAAAACAATGGATAAACCTTGCATTATCGTATTTGAAGAAAAAAGGAAACACCATTAGAAAACTTTAGTCTTTTATCATTAAAACGCTACACATTTTTAAACAAAATATATGTTTTATGTTATTTAGTTTAGTTTGGTACATTTTTTACATGTCATTTACGTGCTATGGTACATAGTACCATAGCACGTACCCAAAGGTATAAGATATATTGAGAGTATTTTAAGTTGATTAGTATTAGAATTGATTTTAAAGTTTCGATTTTATCGCGGTGGTGGCTGGAGACGGAATCGAACCGCCGACACGGAGATTTTCAGTCTCCTGCTCTACCGACTGAGCTATCCAGCCACTCTTTGAAGAGCTGAAATTATACAAAAAAAACTTTAATACTAGCTTATGTCTAAGCGAGTGCTAACTCTTTAAAGCGATCTCCTCTATGAGCGTACGATTTGAACTGGTCTAAACTTGCAGCCGCAGGTGAAAGAAGGGCGACTGTTTTGAGGTTATGAACGGCATGAATTTGTTTCATCGCCTCTTCGATCACAAAACATTTGTGAAGTTTGATACCATCTTTTGCAGCAAAAGAGGCTAGTCTTTCGGTGTTTGTGCCAATGGCAAAAATAGTTACATGTAAAGGTTTCATAAAATCAAAAAGCTCTTGAAGATCAACGCCTTTGTCATCGCCACCTAAGACAATGAGAATTTCATCGTTTTTATAGCGTTTAAGTGCTTCTATTGTCGCATCAACATTGGTTCCTTTTGAGTCATCGACCCAAAGGCGACCTTGTTTATCGCGAAATTCTTCGATTTTGTAGTGATCAATTTTAAAGGTATTAAGCAGATCATAATCGACGGTGTCTAAAAGAACTTTTTGTGCACTCATGGCAAGAACGGCATCGAGCAAAAACGGCGTTTTAAAGCTTACTTTTGTGATGTCTATGTTCATTTGTGCTGCCAAGTCTTCTTCATTGTCATACGCGATCACATGGGCTAAGGTTTGAGTGTTTGCAAACGCTTTTGGCAAAATTGCAACACTACCTTCACGCATACGTGAAAGCGGTGAAAGTTTTGCCTCGATGTATGCTTCCATAGTTCCATGCCATGTTAAATGGTCTGGTTTAATGGGAAGAAGCAGGTAAATGTCTGGAGCTGTTACTTTCGTGTAGTGAAAGGTAAAAGAGCTGGTCTCTAATATCCAAATGGGTGCTTTTTCACTGAGTTCTGCTAAGGGTGTACCGATGTTGCCACCCGCAAGTGCTCCTTGCTTTTGCAAAAGAAACTCACACATTTGTGTGGTGGTGGTTTTACCATTGGTTCCGCTGATCCAAATGCTAAAAGGCATCTGTTCTTTAAAGAAGTCATATTCGCTGACCACATTGCGTGCTTTTTGAATCAAAGGATGATGTGCGGGAAAGCCTGGGCTTGGGATCTCTACATCACTTGTCGTTGGATCAAACTCTGAGGGAGGCAATAAGAGGTTGCCAAATGCATCTGTCTCTTTACATGTAAAGCCATCGTCAAAAATTTGACATTGTCCTGCGAAGCGTTTTGCTATCGCTTTGGTTGTTTTTCCGTGTCCAAAAAGTGTTATCATCTGAGTTTCAATGCTGTAAGTGCTAAAAGATTTGACATGAGAGCAATAATCCAAAATCTCACGATAATCTTGTTTTCTGGCCAACCCTTCACCTCAAAGTGATGGTGGATCGGCGCCATAAGGAAGATACGTTTTTTACGCGTTTTAAAACTTCCCACTTGTAAAATAACCGAAACCGTTTCAAGTACAAATACAAAACCAATTAAAAGAAGTAAAATCTCATTCTTAGAGATAATCGCCATATAGCCGATAAATGCGCCAATACTAAGGCTTCCACTATCACCCATGAAGATTTCCGCTGGGTAGCAGTTAAACCATAAAAAGCCTACCAATGAGCCCATGACCGCTGTTGCAACGACCACTACCTCGCCACTACCGCCTACTTTTGGAAGCAAAAGATAGCTGCTTAAAAAGGCATTACCACCCACATAGACAAATACGGCAAGCGATAAAATAGATAAAATGGAAGGAACAGTCGCAAGACCATCGAGCCCATCGGTTAGGTTAACCGCGTTACTGGCGGAGATCATGACAAGGATCCAAAAACCAAGAGCGAGAAGATGCATATCAAAGAGTGGATATTTGTAAAAGGGAACAAAAAAGGTTGTATCAAGGTCGACTATGATGTATAAAAAGAGCGCAACAATCGAAGAAGCTAGGATTTGAAGGAGTAATTTACCGCGAGGTGTAAGCCCTGCCGTGTTGCTTTTGCCTAAAATTTTAGAGAGATCGTCCTTCATACCGATCAACCCAAAGAGTAAAATACAAAGCAGGGCTGAAAGTACAAAATGGTTGTTCATACGAGCACACATTAAGATAGAAAGAGTCGCGGCACATAAAAAGACAATACCACCCATCGTTGGGGTTTTAGACTTTTGCTGATGTGTTTGAGGAGCTAATGAATAGATAGGCTGGTTGGCATTGCGTGATTTTGCCCATTTGATGAATTTTGGCATCAGATAAATGGTTAAAATAAAGGCTAAAAAGAAGGCAACCCCCGCACGTACGGTGATGTATTGAAAAAGATTAATTGAGGTAAGTTTGTAAAGAGCGTATAGCATTAATGTTATTTCCAGCTTTAAGGATAAATTTTTATAAAAGCAACATTTTAGTAAGATATTGCTTATAAGCTTATAACAAAGGGTATGATTTTGAAACCAAACGTTACGAAAACATTACTTATTATTACCGATGGTATCGGTCATAATGCGAGTCAAACCGCCAATGCCTTTGCCATGGCACATAAACCGACCTACGATAAGCTTTTTAAAGAGGTTCCTTACAATCTTATAGCAACCTCAGGGCTTAGTGTCGGTCTTCCTGAAGGCCAGATGGGCAACAGTGAAGTCGGGCACATGTGCATTGGAAGTGGGCGTATTTTGTACCAAAACTTGGTCAAAATCTCTTTAGCGGCAAAAGACGGCTCACTATCTACCAATCCAGCGTTAACTCAGCTTTTACATGTAAAGGGCGCAATCCATATAATAGGGCTTGTGAGCGATGGTGGGGTGCATTCGCATATTGACCATATCATTGACCTTGCGCGTATCGTTGAAGCTCAAGGTAAACACGTTTATTTGCATGTGATTACCGATGGACGCGATGTATCGCCAACTTCGGGCATTACTTTTTTAGAGCAACTTTTAAGCATTTGCAATGAAAACATTAGCATCGCTTCTATTTCTGGGCGTTTCTTTAGCATGGATCGTGACAATCGTTGGGAGAGAGTGAAAGAAGGGTATCGCGTTATGGTCGATGCAAAGCCAAAATCTTCTTTACATGTAAAAGAATACTTGCAAAGCATGTATGATCAAGGCATTACCGATGAATTTGTTGAGCCAATGGCATTTGAACCTTATGTAGGTATGCATGCTGATGATGGTGTCATTTTCGCCAATTTTAGAAATGATCGTATGCGAGAGCTTTCCCGTGCGATTGGATTTAAAGAGTTTAATGAATTTTCACGCACGCTCAATGGAGTTGAGTGCATTACGATGACGGAGTATGACAGCAGTTATCCATTCCCCATTATGTTTCAAGCCGATGCGCCACAAAATACACTCTGTGATGTCATTTCACGTTCTGGTCTTACCCAGTTTCATACCGCAGAGACGGAGAAGTACGCGCATGTTACTTTCTTTTTTAACGGTGGCATTGAAGAGCCAAAAATAAATGAAACAAGACTCCTTATCCCAAGCCCTAAAGTCAAAACCTATGATCTTCAGCCTCAAATGAGCGCTCCTGAAGTAGGAGACGCCGTTTTATTGGCAATGGATGAGCAGTATGATTTTATCGTGGTCAACTTTGCCAATGGCGATATGGTAGGGCACACAGGAAGTTTAGAAGCTGCCATGAGTGCAGTAGAAGCGGTGGATGAGCAGCTTGGAAGGTTGTTTGCAAAAGCAAAAGAATTAGGCTATGCCATCGTGCTGACAAGTGATCATGGCAATTGCGAGCAGATGTTTGATGAGGAAGGAGATAGACTCACCAATCACACAACGTTTGAGGTGTATGGTTTTGTGATGGATGAACGTGTCAAGAGTGTTCAAAAAGGGGGACTTAACAACATCGCCCCAACTGTTTTGAAACTGATGGGACTTTCAATTCCAAGCGAAATGGATAAACCCTTAGTCGAATTTTCTGGTTTGTAAGAGCCAAATTTTAGTGCATAAAAATAAATTACATATAAAGGAAATAGAATGAAATTTAGTGGAAAAAATGTTTTAGTTACGGGTGCTGCGAGTGGTATTGGTAAAGAGATTGCATTGACATTGGCAAGTTATGGCCTTAAAGTTTGGGTCAATTATCGCTCACGTCCAGAGCAAGCCGATGCGATTAAAGCAGAAATCGAAGCAGGCGGCGGTGTAGCTGCGGTGATTGGCTTTGATGTGGCGGATGAAGAGGCGTTTGTCGAAGGCATTAAAACCATCGTCGATGCGGATGGAGAACTCTCTTATTTGGTCAATAACGCAGGTATTACGAACGACAAACTCGCTATCCGCATGAAAAAAGAGGACTTTACCTCTGTGATTGATATTAATCTTACGTCTGCTTTTGTTGGTTGTCGTGAAGCCCTTAAAGCGATGAGCAAAAAGCGCTTTGGTTGTGTTGTCAACATTGCTTCTATTGTTGGTGAAACAGGCAATGCAGGGCAAGTGAATTACAGTGCAAGCAAAGGTGGCTTAATTGCGATGACAAAGAGTTTTGCGCAAGAAGGAAGTGCGAGAGATGTTCGTTTTAATGCCGTAACTCCTGGCTTTATTGCGACAGAAATGACCGACAAACTCAGTGATGAGATCAAAGAAAGTTACACTTCAAAAATTCCACTCAAACGTTTTGGAAGTCCAAAAGACATCGCTGAAGCGGTTGCTTTTTTACTCAGTGATAGCGCAAGTTACATTACAGGCGAAGTCTTGAAGGTAAATGGCGGCATGTACATGTAAAGGCAACTTTGCATGTATCAAATTCAAATTAAAGGTTTTTTTGATAAAATAGTGGAAATTTTTTAAAGGAGCTAGTAAATGGCACTATTTGATGATGTAAAAGCGGTGGTTGTTGAACAATTAAATGTAAATCCTGACGAGGTAAAAGAAGATTCAAAATTCGTAGAAGATTTGGGTGCTGATTCACTTGACGTTGTAGAACTCGTTATGGCTCTTGAAGAGAAATTTGACATTGAAATCCCAGACACTGACGCTGAGAAAATCGTTACTGTCAAAGATGCTATGTCTTACATTGAAGCACATAAATAATTATATAACACACAAAACCCGCTTAGGCGGGTTCTCCCTTTCCCACAAAAGATCACTAAAGAGGATAAAAATTTGAAAAGAGTCGTTGTAACTGGCATAGGAATGATTAATTCATTAGGTTTGGATAAAGAGAGTTCTTTTAAAGCTATCGTTGAGGGTCAATGTGGCATTAAAAGCATTAGTTCGTTTGACACAACTGAACATTCTGTTACCATTGCTGGCGAAATTACCGACTTTGATCCTAATACCATTATGAACCCAAAAGAGGTTAAAAAAGCGGACCGTTTTATTCAACTAGGTCTTGCAGCTGCTAAAGAAGCGATGGCGGATGCTAAATTTGAAGATTTTGAATCTGAATCATTTGGTGTTAGCTCGGCTTCAGGTATTGGCGGTCTTATTGTGATTGAAAAAAACTCTGTGATTGTGAACAGCGCAGGTCCTCGTAAAATTTCTCCTTTCTTTATCCCATCAGCGCTGATCAATATGCTTGGCGGTATGGTTTCTATTGAGTATGGCTTAAAAGGACCAAATCTTTCATCAGTTACGGCGTGTGCTGCTGGAACGCATGCGATTAGTGATGCAACTAAAACCATCATGACAGGTGGCGCTAAGAAAATGCTCGTTGTAGGAGCAGAAGCGGCTATTTGTGCAGCGGGCATCGGTGGTTTTTCTGCTATGAAAGCACTTTCTACACGCAATGATGACCCTAAAAAGGCTTCTCGCCCGTTTGACGCAGAGCGCGATGGATTTATTATGGGTGAGGGTGCGGGTTCTCTTGTACTTGAACTCTATGAAGATGCCGTTGCACGTGGCGCTCATATTTACGGTGAAGTTGTAGGATTTGGTGAGAGTGGCGATGCGAGTCACATTACCTCTCCAAGCCTAGACGGTCCACTTCGCGCAATGAAAGCGGCTTACAATATGGCAGGTCGCCCTAAAATTGATTATATTAATGCGCATGGAACAAGTACTCCAGCCAACGATAAAAATGAAACGGCAGCGATTAAAGAAGTTTTTGGCTCCGACATTCCTCAAATTAGCTCAATCAAAGGTCAAATCGGTCACTGTTTGGGTGCCGCAGGTGCGATTGAAGCAGTTGTCTGTTTGATGGCAATGCGCGATGAGATTTTACCTCCAACGATCAATTATGAAAATCCAGACCCTGATTGTGATCTTGATTACATCCCTAATGTGGCACGTAAATGTAGAGCAGAATATACTATGAGTAACTCGTTTGGTTTCGGCGGAACGAATGGCTCTGTCATCTTTAAGCGTGTATAAGGAATTCTAGTGGCGACTTATTTAGATTTTGAGAATGGAATTAAGCAGATTGATGAAGATATATCCAATGCCAAAATCAAAGGCGATAGCCATGCTGTTGAGATTTTAGAAAAAACACTTTCCAAAGAGATTTCTAAAACCTATAAAAATCTAAGTGAATATCAAAAGCTTCAACTTGCTCGCCATCCCGATCGTCCTTATGCGCTCGATTATATTCGTGCCCTTTTGCATGATAGCTATGAAATTCATGGCGATCGTAACTTTGCAGATGATGCGGCGATTGTTTCGTATATCGGCTATATTGGTGAGCGTAAAGTCATTGTTGTTGGTGAGCAAAAAGGTCGTGGTACAAAAAATAAAATCAAACGCAATTTTGGTATGCCTCATCCTGAAGGGTATCGTAAGGCACTTAGAATTGCCAAAATAGCAGAGAAATTTGATCTTCCTATCTTGTTCTTAATCGACACTCCAGGTGCTTATCCTGGAATTGCCGCAGAAGAGCGAGGGCAGAGTGAAGCGATTGCTAAAAACCTCTTTGAACTAAGCAAGCTTAATACTAAAAGTATCTCTGTGGTTATCGGAGAAGGTGGTAGTGGTGGAGCTTTGGCGATTGGTGTCAGTGATCGCGTCGCTATGATGCGTTATTCCGTCTTTTCTGTTATCTCTCCTGAAGGTTGTGCCGCTATTTTGTGGAATGACCCTAGCAAACAAGAAAACGCAACGAAAGCAATGAAAATTACGGCTGAAGACTTACATCAGCTAAATCTTATTGATGCTATTATTGATGAGCCGCTCATTGGTGCGCATCGCGATAAAGAGAGTGCCGCGAAAGCACTTGGAGATTATTTTTTAAAATCACTTGAAGAGCTTGATAAACTGAGTAACGAAGAGCGTATGGCGAAGCGTTATGAGAGAATTATTTCTATTGGGGCTTATGAAGAGCGCTAAGAGAAAATTTCTCTTAGCGTTTTAAAACTTTTTATTTCTGCGAGTTAAAAACTACCAACCACGAACTAGCGTGTGACAATCTGTACAAGCATTAACAATATCTGAAAAAGCACTAAATGCTTTTCTTGGTTGTTGTGCCGACAAATAATATTTCATCTCTTTTGCTGCATTTTCAATACGCTTAGAGCTAATAAACGCTAGATTTTCCATCTGCTTTTTACCTTCTGGCAAAAAAGCTTTAATCGTATTGTGATTAGCGTATGTGCTGTTTTCATTTTCCACTTGTTCAATACCGTCTTGAACGAGTTTCATGTTATTGTAGAGAAATCCTTTTTGGATATTCGCCAAACCATTTTCCATATTGAGCATGACCATAGCATTATTTTTTTCTACTTCAGAGGCATTTAGAAAACTAATAAAACCAAGTGAAGCTAAAATTAACATAAATCTTTTCATTGTATCCTCCCTTTATTTAAAAATGCACCCCTCTTCTTAATCGGGGGTGCTACATGTAAGAATTTTTTAGTGAACTTCTTTCCAGATTTTAACCTTCCACGCAAACGCAAGGAGCGTGAAAATAGCCATATAAGCAAGAAGTTTATACCCAAGATCTTCTCTTTCAGCTTTCTTTCTATCACCCACTTTTTCCATATAAGCGATAACTTGATTTTGTGCTTTTTCGCTTAGTCCAACACGCGGCATAGAAGTACCAGCAAGTTGTTTTTGTGGATTGTTGATAAAGGTCGTAAGATACTCATTTCCTTTAGCACGGATCATAATAGAAAGATCAGGTGGTACGGTTCCCATATAACCTTTTAAAGCATCTTTGTCTGTACTACTCATAAGTTTGTCATACTTCATATCATGACATCGCTGACACGCATCCGTATAGACTTTTTTATCATCCAATGTTGCAGGTGCAATAGATTGAAGGTATGCCACAATATCCGCTACTTCTTGATCAAGATCGCCACCCAAACCAAAGAACTGAATCATTGGATGCGGACGAGTTTCATTAAACTTATGCTCTACTTTAAGCGCTTTGGTTGGATCTTTAATAAGTGCTGCAAGGAAATTTTTATCATAGATCGCACCGGCTGTGCTAAGATCTGGTG
>NZ_JANZKZ010000007.1 GCF_025770725.1 Sulfurospirillum oryzae
CATGGCACAGGTTATTGGATACATTAAATCACTCCAAAATGGTATCTTTTTCGCAAAAGATGCACACGGTCAGATCAGAGAGCTCAAAGCAGGCGATCAGGTCTTTAAAGATGAACTCGTCTATGGTGCAGAAAACAATCCTCAAAACGCACAAGTTATTATTGATGTCACTTTAACCGATGCCAAAGACATCGCACTTTCAGGCGCTGAACAACTTTACACAGACCTTTCCGTTATTGGCGGATCCTTTGAAAAAGAAGATGCCGTTCTTTCAACTGATTCATTAGAAAACGCATGGAAACTCAGTACCAATACCGCTAATCCAGATATGCCATTAGATGCTACAGCTGCTGGTGTTGAAGCTCCTGCTGCTGGACAAAGTCCTGCAGATGGTGATCATCCAAACAGTGGGATCTTTTACGATAGAACAGGTGCCATTAGTGATGTCAGAACGGTTTTAGCTCAAGATACTGTTAATGGTACTATTTCTCAAAATGTTACAAGAGTTGATACCCAAGATCTCAATGACCGCCCAGTGGTTGAGAATGTTACAAGAACTGAAATAGAAGCACTTGATGGTTCAAATAAGATAAGTGGACAACTGGTAGCTTCTGATCCTGATGTGGGCGATACCCATACATTTTTTGCCGTTGAAGGTACATTGCTTCTTAATGGAAAACCTGCACCAGAAGGTATTTCTTTTGTTCTAAATCCAGATGGAACTTACTCTGTTACAGGAGATTTCAATCACTTAGCTATGGGAGAAAATGCGGTTGTTTCATTTCAATACTACGCTGTTGATAATGGTATAGACGTAGGTGCACCACACAATTCATTACCAGCAACCGTCACTCTTACCGTTCAAGGAACCAATGACCAACCTGTTATTAGCGATATTAATGTCAATGGCGGGGTGCAAGAGGAGATTACTCATCCTAGTATAGCCGTATTTGATAACAGCAAATATGTAGATAGTTCTAATGGTTATTGGGCAGAGTCAGATAATATTCAAGCTACACTAACTTCTCAAGGTCATTCAGTTTCAGCCTTTACTGATGAAAGTTCAGCAGGTTTTAAAACTGCTTTAGCCAATGCCAGTGTTCTTATTATGCCAGAAGAAGAAAATGGTAGCTATACCAATCTATCCGCGGGCGCAAAAGAGACCATACATGATTTTGTAAATGATGGTGGCACATTGATAATAAACAGTGCTTATGTTAATTATGATACTGCCTTCCTTAATCAAATGTTCGGGTGGTCTTTAAGTGATAGTGGCATTTTTTACTCAGATGGCGGACACCCTTTTAGTAAAACTTCTGATGCAATTGGTACACGTTATGAAGGTGCTCCAAGTTCATTGCCTGACAATGATGGAACTTATACTATAGCAACGAGCTCTTTGCCAGAAGGTGCATTAAATTTATATGCCGATGGTAATGGACATACCGCTATGTTTAGTATTACAGTAGGAAGTGGGACGGTAGTCTTTTTAGCTTATGATTGGTATAACGCAGCACCAGTTGGAGATTATGATGGTGGTTGGTTAGATATTCTAAATCTTGCAGTTTCAAATACAGCACATGTTATCTATGAAACTCACGATAGCAGTGAAGGCGCTACCCATACAAACGATGGTAACAATATTTTAACAGGAGCTTTATCTGTTACAGATGATGACGCAACTGATACCCATACCTTTAGAGTGGTTGATAACAGTGTTCAGATATTAGACAAATCCGAAGCAGGCATTACTTTAGATGATGTTAAAGTCTCTATCACTAAAGGTGAAGATGGCACATGGCAATATAAAATTGATGGTGACTTCACTAAACTAGCAGCAGGCGAAAAAGCAACCGTGACATTCCAATATGTTGCCGATGATGGTCATGGATTTGATGGTACGGATGGTGTCAATGAAAGCTCTGTTAGTGCTCCAAAAACAATTACTCTTACCATTACAGGTACCAATGACCAACCAGTGGTTGAAAATGTGGTTGTTTCCCAAAATGAAGTCGTTGATGGTGTCAATACATTTACTGGCACACTTGTAGCAACCGATGCAGATGCTCACGATACACATAAATTCTATGGTGTTACCAATGAAGGCGAGGGTGGCGGTGATATGCCTCCGATGGATGATATGCCTCGAAAAGAAATACTTCTAAAAGAAATGCCAGCTGATGAGAAGATAGTATTCATCCCTAAAGAAGTTCCACAAAGTATTGCTTATACACTTGATGCTCCTACTAAAGGAGTGTATGTTGATAATATCACCATCAATGAAAATGGCACATACTCTGTTGTTGGAGACTTTAACGCTCTTGCTACAGGTGAAAAAGCAGTCGTAACATTCCAATACTATGCAGTCGATAGCAGCAGTACACAAGCCAATGGCGAGTCCAATACCTCAGAGGTTAAAACGGTTACATTGACTATTGTTGGTACAAACGATGCACCAGTGGCACACAGTGATATTAACAGTGTTACAGAAGCAGGCAGTGATGATGTGGGCAAATTTATGGCGACAGGCAATCTTCTTGCCAATGATGTTGATGTCGATCATAATGCTCATTTGGATGTTGCTTCAGTGAATGGGGTTAAACCTTTCTTTGGGCAATTCATTGTTTTTGGTGAATATGGTGCATTACATGTAAACCAAGCAACAGGTCAATATGAGTATGTCTTAAATAATCTAGACAGTCGCGTAGATGGTCTTGATACTAAAGAAACCTTGACAGAAACATTTACATACGTTGTGACTGATGAGCACGGCGCTACATCGACATCGACATTGTCAATTACCATCAATGGAACCAATGATGCTCCAACGATTTTTACAAGCACAGGTAACTGGTTCAATGCAAATGACACCGTCGATGAATCTGCATTAGCAAATGGTACACATCAAAAAGGTACAACGGCTCTTGCTTATGGGACATTTACCATTGGCGATGTTGATGGTTTAGATGACATCAAATCTATCAGTGTGGCAGGAAAAACATTTAATGTTTCATCAGACAACAATTTTGCAGACCTTGTAGGACAAACCGTTGCAACAGAACATGGTGAAGTGACCATTGCTAGCTATAGCCATGGCACATTTAACTACACCTATGCATTAACTTCTGCAACAATGGATGTTAAATTTGTGACCGAAACCGATAGCTTCAAAGTCATTGTTTCCGATGGTGATAAATCAGACAGCGCGACTGTAACAGTAAACATCACTGATGATGCTCCAATTGTCACTAAAGATGCACAAACAACCAACGAAGATGTCGCAAGCATTTCTGGTAATGTTTTAGACAATGACAAAGTAGGCGCTGATGGTGTTGGTTCTGTTGTGTTTGACCATACTAAAGGTACTTATGGCACACTCTCTTACGACAGTAAAACAGGTGCGTACACCTACACACCTAATGCAAACGCTCAAACATTGGCACAAGGAGATAGTGTTCAAGAGAAATTCACCTATACTCTTACGGATGGCGATGGCGATAAAGCAAGCAGTACATTGACCATTACGGTTACAGGTAACAACGACGCACCAGTCTTCATTCAGCCTTCCTATAGCTTTAACTATAATGAAAATAGCACAGCTGCAACGGAACTTGGAACGGTTCAAGCAACTGATATTGACCATGGAAGTAGGGTTACATACTCTATTTTAAGTGGCAACGATGCTGGTTACTATACGATCGATAGTGCAACAGGAGCGATTAAATTAACCGCAGCAGGTGTCAATTCTTCTGCAAATGATTTTGAATCACCTACCAACAACCACAACCTCGTAATAGGCGCAAGTGATAGCATAACCACAACGTCTATCAATGTAGCACTCAATGAGAAAAATGTCAACGAAGCACCCGATGCGGTGAATGATATGTATGTCATTAGTGGACTTAGAGGTCAATACTATGCGTATCATGAAGGTGATTTGCTCGATGGTGCAAATTTAAGTAACCTTGCTCAAGTGGAACAATTCATTGCTACACACACTGCAGATGCAACGTTTGCTGCAAAAGCTATTGACTTTAAATATATAGCATCAGGAGGCTTGGGCGGCGATGGTCATTTGCAAACATTCTTAGGAACAGATGCTTCAACACTCTCAAATGACCCTGAAAACAGTTCAGATGCTATTGTTAAACTAAGCGGTTCTATCGAATTAGCTAAAGGTGATTATACCTTTAGAGTAACTTCTGATGATGGTTTTAGCATAGTTATTGATGGTAAAACGGTTGCGTCAGATCCTACTATCCATGCACCAACAACAACGGATTATACAGTCAACATTGCTGAGAGTGGGACTCATAATATCAGCATCGTTTATTGGGATCAAGGTGGTGAAGCGGTTCTTAAAGTCGAGGTTAAAAATAATGTAACGGATTCAAGTTTCCATGTCTTGAATGGTACAAGCGATGCACTTTCCAATTTAGTGACCAATGAAGACACTCCTCTTACCATTGCACCAAGCATATTGCTTGCTAATGACTCCGATGTTGATGGCGATAAATTGACAATTACGAGCGTTCAAGGTGATGCAGGAACACATGGTACGGTTGCTATTGTCAATGGCAATGTTGTCTTTACCCCAGAGAAAGATTACAACGGTGATGCAACCTTCAAATACACCGTTAGCGATGGCAATGGAGCAACAGACACGGCTACCGTTACTTTACATGTAAACCCAGTCAATGACGCACCAGCCTTTGGACAAGCTTCTTATACCTTTGGTTATAATGAAAACAGCCCAACCACAGCCGTTCTTGGAACCGTTCACGCAACCGATGTAGATAGCACAACGCTCACTTACAGTATCATAGGTGGTAACAGCGATGGTTACTATGCTATTAACAGCACAACAGGAGCGATTAATCTTACAGACAAAGGCTTTGCTTCTTCTGCCAATGATTTTGAAACAGGCAATAATGCGCATACCCTTACCGTAAGTGTAAGCGACGGTAGCTTGAGTTCATCTGTCACTGTGACACTCAATGAACAAGATGTCGTTGAAGTAATTGCACATGCTAATGCAGATCATATTATTACCAATGCAGGTACAAGCACTTTTGTTGTTCCAGAATGGGCATTGATGGCAAATGATACAGGTGCGACAGATATTACAGGTGTGTCAAATAAATCTGATTTAGCGACAGTTAATTTGACAAGCAACAGCGGTTCTGTGACTATTCAAGATAATAATAGTGCTCCTGATTGGGCATGGTGGAGTGAGACTAATGGAGGTTCATTTGACTATACAGCTAATGGCTCGACTGCACATGTTGATGTGACACAAGACATTGGACGAAATCTAAATGGCACCAATGGCAATGATATTCTTATTAGCAATAACGGTCAACCTGATATTCATGGTGGCAAAGGAGATGATATTTTGATTGGTGGCAATGGCAATGATTATCTCTATGGTGAAGCTGGCAATGACACATTGGTTTACAACCCTAACAATGGTATTATTGATGGAGGAACAGGAACAGATACTTTGGTATTTACGCAACAAAATCCAAATATTGATTTTGGCTCTTTGTATAGTAGAAATGAACCAATTTCAGGTATTGAAGTGCTTGATCTTAGCAAAGCCAATGTTAGCCTTACCAATATTTCGTACAGAGATGTTCTCGATATAACCGATAGTGGTAAATTGACCATCTTGGGAGATGCTTCTGACAATGTTGATTTTGCAAACAACGAAGAGTGGACAAAATCCGCAACACCAGTGACAGAAGCTATTAATGGTGCAAGTCATACTTTTGATGTCTATACCAATAGCCATGATAGTACTGTTATAGTTAAAGTAGAGCAAAATATCCACGATACGATCTAATCTCTAAACGAGTCAGAGGGTATAAAAACTCTCTGGCTTTAATCTTTTGGTAGTGGTAAAGACTACCCCTTCTTCTCGCAGTTAGTAATGGCATAAGGTGTCATTTTTAGTACCAAAGTACAATACTTTTTCCTACCTTTTTTTGTTAGAATATAAAAATTTTCAAAACAAAGGACCTATATCACATGGCACAGGTTATTGGATACATTAAATCACTCCAAAATGGTATCTTTTTCGCAAAAGATGCACACGGTCAGATCAGAGAGCTCAAAGCAGGCGATCAGGTCTTTAAAGATGAACTCGTCTATGGTGCAGAAAACAATCCTCAAAACGCACAAGTTATTATTGATGTCACTTTAACCGATGCCAAAGACATCGCACTTTCAGGCGCTGAACAACTTTACACAGACCTTTCCGTTATTGGCGGATCCTTTGAAAAAGAAGATGCCGTTCTTTCAACTGATTCATTAGAAAACGCATGGAAACTCAGTACCAATACCGCTAATCCAGATATGCCATTAGATGCTACAGCTGCTGGTGTTGAAGCTCCTGCTGCTGGACAAAGTCCTGCAGATGGTGATCATCCAAACAGTGGGATCTTTTACGATAGAACAGGTGCCATTAGTGATGTCAGAACGGTTTTAGCTCAAGATACTGTTAATGGTACTATTTCTCAAAATGTTACAAGAGTTGATACCCAAGATCTCAATGACCGCCCAGTGGTTGAGAATGTTACAAGAACTGAAATAGAAGCACTTGATGGTTCAAATAAGATAAGTGGACAACTGGTAGCTTCTGATCCTGATGTGGGCGATACCCATACATTTTTTGCCGTTGAAGGTACACTGCTTCTTAATGGCAAACCTGCACCAGAGGGTATTTCTTTTGTCCTTAACCAAGATGGAAGCTATACCGTTACAGGTGATTTTAACCACTTAGCTGTGGGTGAAAATGCTGTTGTTTCGTTTCAATACTATGCGGTTGATAATGGCATAGATGTAGGTGAACCACACAATTCATTACCAGCAACTGTTACGATTACCGTTCAAGGTACCAATGACCAACCTGTCATCGGAGATATTAATGTCAATGGCGGTGAAGAGTCTGTTGTTGTTGATACTACTGTAGAAAGTGGATGGGGTACTTCATACAATATCGGTGGTCATGCGCAATCATTTTATGCGGCAGGCGATAATTTGACTGAAATTGGGATTGAGTTTAGTAATAACCAACATGGAAGCTTTAGATTTGATATTTTTGATGCAGAAGGAAAAATTGTCTACAGTAGTAGTGCTATAGAGGTTAATACAGGAAATAGTAACGAAATAGTCAAAATAGACCTTTCTGGCGTCACACTAAACTTGAAAGAAAAATATACGATTGATTTTGATGCTATTAGCGGAGATCCTAAAATTGTAATAAATAACGCGCAAAATAGTACGGATGGCGTTGGTTACCTTTATGGCGAAGGAGCAGATAATACTTATACATATTTTCGTGATAACTGGGATCATGGCATGCAATTTATTTACGGTGGAGGGAAAGCTATCTATGAAACCCACGATGGCAGTGAAGGTCCTACCCATACTAACGATGGAAACAATGTCCTCACAGGGGCTCTTTCTGTAACCGATGATGACACAACGGACACACATACCTTTAGAGTGGTTGATAACAGTGTTCAGGTCTTAGACAAATCAGAAGCAGGCATTACTTTAGAAGATGTTAAAGTCTCGATCACTAAAGGTGAAGATGGTACATGGCAGTATAAAATTGATGGTGACTTTAGTAAACTAGCCGCTGGAGAAACCGCAACGGTTAAATTCCAATACGTTGCCGATGATGGACATGGATTTGATGGTAAAGATGGCATCAATGAAAGCTCAGTTAGTGCTCCAAAAACAATTACCCTTACCATCACAGGAACCAATGACCAACCTGTGGTCAGTGATGTGACTCTTGACTCTCAAAATGAAGCAACAACAGGCACAAATACTTTTGGTGGAACATTGCTTGTCAGTGATGCAGATGCTCACGATACACATACCTTCCATGTGGTTGAAAATAGCTTACATGTAAACTCAGATTTTGTTAAAACTCCAGTTCTTGAGCTCAATGCCCAAACAGGTGCATACACAGTTACAGGAGACTTTAACGCTCTTGCTGCAGGCGAAAAAGCAACCATTACATTCCAATACTATGCACAAGACAACAGCATCACGCAAGCTAATGGCGAGTCCAATACCTCAGAAATTAAAACGGTTACAATGACCATTATAGGTACTAACGATGCTCCAGTGATCTCAGAAACAAGTGTCATTGCTGGTACTGCCACAGAAGCGGGTAATCTTGATGATGGTAGTGTTGTTCCAGCTGTCCAAACGTCAGGCACACTTGTTGCTACTGATGTGGATCATAATGCAGAACTTGCATGGTCAGGAAGTGCAAAAGGGACTTATGGAAGTTTTGCAATCGATCCAGCAACAGGCAAATGGACGTACACCGTTGATGACACCGTAGGATCAGCCGCCGATAAACTTAAAGAAGGTGACAAGGTCACTGAGAAATTTACTGTTGTTGTTACCGATGACCAAGGCGCTACTGCGACACAAGTTGTGACTATTACTATAAACGGTACAAACGATGCACCAGTGATTTCTGGAACAGCATCGGGTGATGCAGCAGAAGCGGGTGTTGTAACGATCACTGGCGTAACAACTCCAGTGGACGCTGTTGTTGCAACAGGAACACTCAGCGCAAGCGATGTAGATCACGATGCGACACACACATGGTCAACAAATGCGACTTCAGCAGAAGGTACAAATTATGGTACATTTGCGATTGATGACAAAGGTGTATGGACATATACTACAGGTGATGCCGCTAACCAATTAGCAGAAGGTGAAACCAAAGTCGAAACTTTCAAAGTAACAGTGACAGATGATAAAGGTGCTATTGATACCCAAGATGTTACCATTACTATTCATGGTAACAACGATGCACCAGTGCTTAACTCGCCAAATGCGCTTAACTTTAGCGTTCAAGAAGACGCTGCCAATGAGGTAAAAGTTTACAATGGAGACATCGGCGTTAAAGATTTAGCAACCGATGCTGACAATGGTGCGACACTTTATGTTGGCAAAGTCAATGGTACTCTTGTTGGTAAAGATGGTTTTGACCAACCTATCAGCCTCTCTTATATCGACAAAGATGGCCATTCAGCAAGTATCGAAGCAATGTTACATGTAAACCAAAATGGCTCTTATGTCATCAGCACCAACAATGACCTTAACCCAATCCCAGCAGGGGTAAAAGCAACAGCAACGCTAAGCTTTACCATTGCCGATGAACATGGCGCAGAGTCCGCACCTAAAACAGTCAACCTCGCGATTGAAGGAGCCAATGACGCCCCTGTTGTTGACCTTCATAGCGATACGTATGCAATGCTTTATTTTGAAAATGGTGCATCTATGCCGATTACATCAGGTACAGATATTAGCATTGGTGATGTTGACAGTGCAAACATTCAGTCAGCTTCTATCGTCCTTGCCAATGCAAAAGCAGGTGATTTTTTAACCTACAACGGTGTGACATACGACACTATCGTAGATGGCAAAATTACGGTTGATATTCACCAAACAGCTCCATTGTCTGCTTATCAAGATATGATCAAATCGGTTGCATACGGAAGCACCAGTGAAAACCCAAGCGCAGAAGACAGACACATAGAGGTCACTGTCAATGACGGATACGATAACAGCAACACAGCAACATCAACCATACATGTCATCCCCGTCAACGATGCACCAACGACAACACCTGTCACTCTTGCACCGATTGCGGAAGATAGCGGTAAACACATCATTACGCAAGCTGACTTGCTTGGAAATGCACAGGATGCTGAAGGCGATAAGCTAACTGCAACAGACTTGGAGATTAGCGCTGGAAAAGGTGAGTTGATCAATAATGGTGATGGCACATGGACATACACACCAGCTGAAAATGACGACACAGCCGTAAGCTTTAGCTACAAAGTCAGTGATGGCATTGATAGTGTGAATGGCAGTGCAACACTCGACATTACGCCAGTCAATGACGCGCCAACCACAACTCCAGTGGCACTTGCAGCAGTTGTAGAAGACAATTCTCGCCTTATCACGCAAGATGAGCTACTTACAAATGCCCATGATATTGAAGGTGACAAGCTAACTGCAACCGACTTAGCGATTACTGCTGGAAAAGGTAGCTTAGTCAATAATGGTGATGGCACATGGACATACACACCAGCCGAAAATGATGACACAGCAGTCAGCTTTAGCTATAAAATCACAGACAATGGTACCACCAATGGAGCTTCTGATGCAAAATCAATCACAGCGAGTGCAACGTTAGATATTACCCCAGCCAACGACCAACCAGTGGTAAGTGATATTAATGCAAATCAACATATTAAATTAGACTTTGATAATACGGGCTTTACAGTAGCTGAAACAGGTAATGGATATACAGCTGGACATATACCTGCAGGGTATGGCGGTATTCAATGGGATAGTAATGTCGCTGTTATATCCGTTAAAGAGGGTGCTAATTATTATGGTTACGATAATGGCTCAACATCAGGCGCAAGCACAGCCTTTAACTGGAGTGGAGCTCCTTCTGTAGGATTGGTCTTTAGTGAGGCTGTTACCTTTAACTCTACATACCTTACCGCAGCAGTTGGCGCATCAACCCAAAATGTGACTTTTAATGGCTACTTAAATGGAGTGTTGGTCGATACCACAACCGTGACGATCAATAACCAAACACCTACCTTAGTAGAACTTAATTGGGCGAATATTGATAAACTGGTTATTTCCGATGGAACTGTTTCAGGTCAAAATTGGTGGTCAATGGATGACTTTACCTATACGCTTGGTACTGAAAAAGTGGTGTATGAGTCTATGGGTAACCTAGGCGCAATGTTGAGTGATGTTACAACAACATTTACAGGTAACTTGGCAACTGCAACAGATGCAGATACGAGTGATACCCATACCTATGGCATTTCAGGAACAGCAACCTCTACCAATGCACACGTTAAAGACTTGGTTGTAACCATAGTCGATGCTGTAAAAGGAGACTATAAAGTAGAGGGTAACTTTAATGCCCTTGCCGCAGGTGAGAAAGCAGTGGTTACCTTCCAATACTACGCAGTCGATAACAGTGGTGCCGATAACGCAAAATCAGAACTTAAAACAGTCTCCCTTACCGTTACAGGAACGAATGACCAACCAGTGGTTGAGAATGTTGCCCTTGCTTCTCAAAGTGAAGCCGCAACAGGAACCAATACCTTTGCAGGAACATTGGTAGCAAGTGATGAAGACGCTAGCGATACACATACTTTCTACGCCGTTAAAGATAGTTTACATGTAGACTCACCTGTTGCACTTGGAACACCAACATTGGTTGTCAATACAGATGGCACCTACTCTGTTGTAGGAGACTTTAACCACTTGGCACAAGGTCAAACAGCAACCGTTACCTTCCAATACTATGCGGTAGATAGTAGTGGTGTAGGTGCTGGTGATGCTCATAATGAGAGTGCGACAAGTGATGCTAAAACGGTTACGATGACCATTACAGGTACGAACAATGCGGCTGTGATTACTGGTGATGATATAGGTTCAGTCAAAGAAGATATGACCACACCAAACTTAACCGATAGTGGAAAACTTACCAGTACCGATGTTGATGGTCATGATAATGTTTTTATTGCAGGAAAAGCAACGCCGTCAGGTGACGCTCTTGGTAGCTTGAGTATTGATGCACAAGGTAACTGGACATACACCGTTGATAATTCAAGAGTTCAATACCTTGCAGAGAATGAAATTAAAACAGAAACCTTTACCGTTAAAGCAGAAGATGGAACAACACATGAGGTTGTTATTACCATCGTAGGCACGAATGACGCACCGGTAATCGCAGGAACATTTAGTGGTAATGTGGTGGAAGATGGTCAAAAAACAGCGACAGGCACTCTCTCTATTAGCGATGTAGATACCAATCATAACCCAATCAGCTTTGTAGACAAAGCCGCAACAGTAGGTGATAATGGTTATGGTAGCTTTAGCCTTGTTAATGGTACATGGACTTATACGCTCAATAATAACTTAGCTTCTATTCAGTCGTTGGCTGAGGGAGAAAAAGTTACCGATAAGATAACATTTACAGCAACCGATGGCTCGAATCAAGAAGTCAGTGTAACCATTACAGGCACCAATGATGCTCCAGTCTTTGTTGTTGGCAACAATCAGCCTTCTTATAGCTTTAACTATAATGAAAATAGCACAACTACGACAGTTCTTGGTACTGTTCATGCAACCGATGGTGACAATGGAAGTAAGATTACGTATTCTATTGTGAGTGGTAACGAAGCAGGCTATTATGCGATTGATTCTGTAACAGGAGAAATTAAATTAACGACACTGGGTGTTAATTCTTTTGCCAATGATTTTGAGGCAGCTACAAACAGCCACAGCCTTGTTGTAGGTGCCTATGATGGAATTGTCACAACTTCCATTAATGTTACGCTTAATGAGCAAAATGTCAATGATAATCCAGTGGTGCTTTCAGACGCTAATAATGCTGCAAATACCGTTGCTGAAAATTCAGCAACTGGCACTGTTGTGGGTGTTACCGCGTTTGGAACAGATGCAGATTCGGGGGCAACTATCACTAAATATGAATTGACCAACAATGCCGATGGACGCTTTTCGATTGATGCAAATACAGGTGTGATTACCGTAGCAGATGGCAGTAAACTTGACTATGAGAGTGCAACAAGTCATACCGTAACGGTTAAAGCAACCAGTAGTGATGGCAGCTTTACATCTGGAGATTTTGTCATTAAAGTAACCAATATCAATGATAATCCAGTGCTACTTTCAGACATTGATAACGCTGTAAACACGGTTGCTGAAAATTCAGCAGCGGGCACTGTTGTGGGTGTTACCGCGTTTGGAACAGATGCAGATTCGGGTGCAACTATCGCTAAGTATGAATTGACCAACAATGCCGATGGACGCTTCACAATCGATGCAAAAACGGGTGTGATTACTGTTGCCGATGGAACTAAATTGAATTATGAGAGTGCAACAAGTCATACTGTAACGGTTAAAGCAACCAGCAGTGATGGCAGTTTTGCGTCTAAAGACTTTGCTATTGCAGTGACCAATGTCAATGAAGCACCAGATGCCGTTAATGACATGTATGTCATCAATGGACTCAGAGGTCAATACTATGCGTACACTGAAGGTACAGATGGTTCTAACTTGACGAACATTGGACAAGTGGAAAAATTTGTTGCTACGCATAATGCAGATGCAACGTTTGCTACAACATCGATTAATTATACATACATAGCATCAGGAAACTTGGGAGGTGATGGTAATTTGCAAAAGTTCTTAGGAACAGATGCTTCGACACTCTCTAATGATCCTAAAAACAGTTCAGATGCTATTATTAAACTGAGTGGTGCTCTTGATTTGGCAGCAGGTGATTATACCTTTAGAGTAAGATCTGATGATGGTTTTAGCATTGTTATTGATGGTAAAACGGTTGCTTCAGACGATAGTATCCACTCTCCAAGAACAACTGATTATACGGTCTCTATCGCTGAGAGTGGGACCCATAATATCAGTATCCTCTATTGGGATCAAGGTGGTGAAGCTATTCTTAAAGTTGAGCTTAAAAATAATGCAACGGATTTGGATTTCCATGTACTCAATGGTGCAAGTGATAAGCTCTCTAATTTGGTTACCAATGAAGATACACCTCTTACCATTGTACCAAGTACGCTATTAGGAAATGACAGTGATGTCGATGGCGATAAATTAACGATTACGAGTGTTCAAGGCGATGCAGCAACGCATGGTACAGTTGCCATTGTCAATGGTAATGTTGTCTTTACTCCAGAGAAAGATTACAATGGTGATGCAGTCTTTAAGTACACCGTTAGTGATGGAAATGGAGGCACTGATACCGCTACCGTTACTTTACATGTAAATCCAGTCAATGATGCACCTGTTGTTACTAATACACCTAGCGAACTTTTTGGTTCAGTTACTGAAGATGCACTTGTTACAACGGCTTCAGGACAACTTGGCGCAAGCGATGTTGATTCAGGAGCGACACAATCATGGAGCATTGTTGGTACACCAGATACAACGTATGGTTCTATTGGCATTGACTCAACAGGAAAATGGACATATACGTTAGATAATTCGCTCAGCACAACACAAGCACTTGCAGAGGGTGAAACTAAAACACTTAACTATACTGCTCGTGTGATGGATGATAAAGGCGCTTATGTTGACCAAACGATTACAGTGACTGTAAAAGGAACTAATGACGCACCAGTGATTTCTGGAACAGCGCTAGGTGACGCAGTAGAAGCGGGCGTTGTAACGATCACTGGCGTAACAACGCCAGTGGCAGCTGTTGTAGCAACAGGAACACTCAGCGCAAGTGATGTAGATAACGATGCGACACACACATGGTCAACAAATGCGACTTCAGCAGAAGGTACAAATTATGGTACATTTGCGATTGATGACAAAGGTGTATGGACATATACTACAGGTGATGCCGCTAACCAATTAGCAGAAGGTGAAACCAAAGTCGAAACTTTCAAAGTAACAGTGACAGATGATAAAGGTGCTATTGATACCCAAGATGTCACCATTACTATTCATGGTAACAACGATGCACCAGTGCTTAATTCGCCAAATGCGCTAGAGCTTAGTGTTCATGAAGAGAATGCAACGCTTAATATGTACACCAGCGGAAGTGTTAGCCTTCCAACTTTGGCAACAGATGTTGACAATGGTGCAACATTGCATGTCAGTAAAGTCAATGGAAATAGTGTTGATGCAACAAATGGTTATGATACACCATTGACATTCTCGTATACTGACAAAGATGGTAATGTAGCAACAGTCGATGCGACAGTGCATATCGGACAAGATGGATCTTATAAAATTACTTACACTAGTAGCTTGGATGGAATTCCTGAGGGTGCGACAGCAACAGCAACTCTAAACTTTACCATTGTTGATGAACATGGCGCAGAGGCAAGTGCAAAACCAGTTACGGTAACCATTATTGGAAATAATGATGCACCAGTAGCCGTTGCTGATGCACTCAGTGCCACAGAAGATACCCAGATTATCTTTAATGCATCTGATTTGTTAGGTAATGACACAGATGTTGATAGTGCTAGTACTTTACTGAAGATAGCAAGTGTCACGAGTGGCGATAATGGTACTGCAGTTCTTAATGCAGATGGTACGGTAACCTTTACACCAAATGCGAACTTTAGTGGTACAGCACACTTCACCTATACAACTACTGATGGGGTAGCGACTTCGAATAGTGCAACTGCGACTGTCAATATAGCTCCAGTAGCTGATGCTCCAACGCTGTCATTGGTTCTGGATACAGCGACTCTTGTTGCCCCACCAAGTATTGCAACTGGTAATGGATTAACTCAAACGGTTTACAAAAACTTTGACAATACTACTATAAATAGTGATACGCTTGAAACTTTGACCGATAGTCTAAAAGGTGGAGTGAGTACGACAACGACACAGCCATATCGCACAGGTGGTGATGGTACCGATAATATTGCTGAAAGAAGTGTTGAAGTTACTAAGGGACTAATTTATCTTGAGAAAGGAACTACACTCGCTTTCTCAGGCTATTTCGATGATTCATTCTTAATTGAATTAGGTGGAAAAACACTTATTAGTACAACAGGAGACGCTTATGGAAGCTACAATACAGCCAATACAGCAACAACGACTGTTGGTAGTGGAACGGTTACTAGTACGGGCGTATTTACGGCTTCTGTCACAGGTTATTATACGTTAGAGACTTATATCTATAACCATTATGGTGCAGGTGACTTATCAATCAATGTAAGTGTCAATGGAGCAACAGCGGTTGCTTTAAATACAACAAACTTTAAGCTTTATACCAACATTGCAGCTATTGATGCACAACATGCGCAACATAGCAGTTTGATTATTACAGCGGGAAGTGATGGTGGCGTTTATCCGATTGCACATGCGGGAGAATACAGTTATGACTTAACCGTTCATGCTGCATTAACAGATGGTAGTGAGACATTAGATTCAGTTCATATCCTTACTTCTTCGTTGGGTGGAGCGACACTCAGTGGTGCTGGTGTGACATTAGTGGGAGATCACTATGAGATTGCTGTAACAAATGACACAGATTCCCATGTGACATTAACTGCAAATCATGCGATGAGTACAAGCGATATCAATGCTATTTCTGGCAGTGTAACATCAACAGATGGTACATCGACTGCTACGACAACCGAAACAGTGCTCAATGAAGTTACCGGTGTTACTGGAACGGATGGAAATGATCTTATAACAGGGACAATTAGTAGTGAAGCGCTAAGTGGTGGAAAAGGTAATGACACACTTGTTTACGATAGTGCTGATAGTAAAATAGATGGCGGAGTAGGTACTGATACATTACTCTTTACGAAAAATACTACGATTGATTTTAGTACACTTGATAGTAGTACTAATCCAATTAAAAATATTGAGGTGCTTGATTTAACCAAAGCTAATGTCACCATTACAAATCTTTCATTAAACGATGTTATTGATATGACAGATACTAGTCATACATTAACCATTCTTGGGGATGCAGCAGATAACGTAACGGTTGATAGTAGTACATTAAATAAAACAGGCACATCAACAGAAGTGGTCAATGGTGCTTCACATACGTTTGATATTTATACGCATACAAATGCAAGTGATCCAACGGTTACCGTGAAAATCGAACAAGATATTCACCATAGCTAATAAAAAACGTTATAATAGGGCATGAAAACAAACGTCCTTGCATTATGTTTTGGGGTGGCGGTACTTACTGTCACCCTTTTTAGTACTGCCGAATTCGTTCTCTCTGGGATTTCTTTAGAGAAGGTTGAAAAAGAGTATGGGGTGTTTGCTAAAAAACGTGTGTTGGCACTTGTCGCTATGATGAATCGTGCTAAAGATGAAAGCGAACTTGAGAAGCTTGAAAAAGTCAATGATTTTTTCAATGCTACGCCTTATCATAGCGATAAATCGGTGTGGGGTGTCGATGACTACTGGGCGACACGGTTGGAGTTTATCGGGAAAGATAAAGGCGACTGTGAAGACTATGTTATTGCGAAGTATTTTACGCTCAAAGAACTGGGTGTTCCTGCTTCTAAGATGTATATGACCTATGCGAAGTCACTTAAATTTAACGTAGCCCACATGGTTCTTACGTACTATCCAACACCAAAATCTATCCCCTTAGTTTTAGATAATTACAATTACAAAATCCTCCCTGCAAATGAACGTACCGATCTTGTCCCAATTTATAGTTTTAGCGGAGATGATCTGTTCAACGCCAAACAAGCGCAACTGGGAAAAATGCTTCCAGCCGTTACCAAACAGACACGTGCATGGGATGAGCTTAAAATAGAGAAAAAGGAAAAATAATGACTCTTTTTAAACAAATGGCAGTAATGCTCAGTCTTTTCTTAGGTGTAATTCTTGCCTGTGTTATGGTGTTAAACTTCAAAACTGCCACAGCGTTTGTTCAAGACCAGCTCTATACCAATGCTAAAAATACAGCGCATTCCCTTGGATTATCTCTTTCAAAAATTGTAGACCCTAACGATGTGGCGAGTATGGAGACGATGATTAATGCTATCTTTGACAGTGGGTATTATGAGAGGATTGCTTTAATCGGCGTTGAGGGAAATCCTATCTATGTGAAAGAAACCGATGTTCTTGTGAGCGATGTACCTCAGTGGTTCATTAACACGGTGACCATTCAAAATGCTTATGCGACGAGTGACATTATGATGGGGTGGAATCGTTTTGGTACGCTTGAAGTCAGCGGGCATACGGGAAACGCTTACAGACAGTTGTATAAAACATTGATTGATCTTGTTGAGACATTTGTTGTTATTGGTGTCGTTGTTTTAGGGTTGCTTTACCTTTTGCTTACCCTTAGTCTTCAATCCATTAAACAGATTCGCGATCAGGCACGAGGTATTATTGAAAATCGTTTTATTATCGAGCCGAAAATGCCTTTTACAACGGAGTTTCGTTCTGCAACAGTCGCTATGAATGCGATGGTTTCAAAAGTCAAAGATATTTTTGAGCGGGAAAATGAAACGCTCATGCAGTATCAAGACTTGCTTTACAAAGATGCAGAGACAAAGCTTTATAACCGCCGTTATTTAGTCACCAAACTTCCTGAATACCTCCAAGGCGATACCACCTTGTCACAAGGTTTACATGTAATGCTAAGTGTCGATGAGTTGGATCGTTTTAAAAAAGAGTACGGCTATGAAAATTACATGAAGCTGATTAAAAAAGTTGCAGAAGGATTATCAGGTTGTGCAGGGTTGTGCGAAAACACACTCTTTGCAAGACTTAATGAGAGCGACTTTTTCCTTTTAATGCCATTTCAAGATGATGTTGCACTCAAAAAACACCTTGATACTATGCTTTTAGAACTACAACGTAGTATTGATGCGCAAGCCTTAGTCTATTTAGTCATTGGCGTAGGTATAGGGGTGTATAATGAACATGACACGATTAAATCACTTCTTTCAAAAGCAGATTTAACAGTATCTCAAGCTAAACAAAATGGTAATTTTACATGCACGATGGCATTACAACAGCCTCACTCGTTAATTTTAAGTCGTGAAGAGTGGCGCAAAGAATTGGTGGATGGACTGAGCGAGTCACGTTTTGTATTTGCAACGCAAAATGTTATTCATGCCCAGGACACTTCTTCGAGTATTGTTCATGAAGAGGTTTTTATTCGCCTCAAAGGAAGCGATGGCTTTACACACTCCGCTGGCTTTTTCCTCCCTATGGCAACTGTTTTAGGTTTGGCGGATGAAATTGATCGTTATATGATTCAAAAGATGCTTCAACGATTTATTGCGCAAGAGATGAACACGCCATTAGCACTCAACCTGAGTGCTGAATTTGTAGGACATTATGCCAATATTCAATGGCTTAAAGAGCAATTGGAAAAACTCTCTCCAACCCAACGTGCAATGCTATGGTTTGAGGTGAGCAACACTATTGCCCTTCATAATCTTGAAGCAATTGTCTCTTTGAGCGCTCTTCTTAAAATGTTAGGATGCCGTTTTGGTATTGATAGCTTTGCCATTCCATCCGAAGGTGCTTATTATCTTCAAGCAATCAGACCTGATTATGTTAAATGTTCGGTTGTGTATCTTAAAGACATTATGCTTGATGCCAGCACAGGAAAAAGCCAAGAAAGCCTCAATAACATTGTGCGAAGCCTTGGCATTTCGATTATTGCAACAAACATTGAAGATGAGCAAGATCTTGCAACTTTAAAATATTTAGGCATTGCTTATAGGCAAGGAAGATTGATAGCGCCTATTGAGTTATTAGCAGAGTAGTAGTGACTTATCGCACACGAAGTGTTAATTCATTTCGTGTGCGATAAGCGTTTATTTTTCGAGTTTGATAATGCGAAATGCCACAGCATTTTGGAAGATGAGTGGATAGTCGTATTTACACGACACTATGCCTTCACATGGTGCAATGATGGTCTGTAAAAGTGAGCCATCCAGTGCGTTATATATGCGAGCAAGCGGTTGCCCATGCACCACGTGTTCACCAATGGGTGCAAGCGCGTCAAAAAGCCCTGCTGCGTTGCTTTTGACCACTTCCATATCCTCTGATGTGATAACATTACCCACCGCACCTTCAAAGGCTGCATAATCAATCATCCCTTTTTTAGACAAAAAGCGAATCAACGCATCGAAAACTTTGGTTGATTCAATTTTGCGAAGCGTGCCTTTTTTGCCTGAAATAATGGAAAAAGACTTTGCATTCCAGATTTGCCAGTTATAGTTTAATGAGACGGTATCGCTAGGTGTTGGCTCTTTGTAGTGAATGAAATCCAGCCCAAATGCTTGCGCTTCGTTGACATCCTCATAGCCCGTTTTGAGTACCTTAACGTAAGGAATACACTCAGCACGATCTTTTCTCGCTTCTAGGACTACGGCATACTCAAAGTGATTGATTTTTTCAAAAAGCTTCGCAGCAATGCGTTGGGTTGACTCTCCCTTGTCGTAGCCTGGAAACATGGCGTCGATGTCGGTGTTATCCATCGGCCAAAAGGATTTTCCCATATTAAACGAGTAGGGATTGACTGCAGGGACGACTAAAATCTCTCCTTTTATAAAAGCAGGATTTTCCAGTTCTTGTTGGCGCAAGAAGCGAACAAGTCTTGATGCGACCCAAAGCTGATCAATAGCGGTTCCTGTTAAAGGGCCTACGATCACACAGCTTGGTTTGCTATTGGGCGTTCCAAAGCGAAACCCTTTGATACGAAGTGGCTCACGACTGAGTGAGGTGATTTCGCATAAAATCTCTTCTCTCATTCATTCACCTCGCATGGATTTTCTAAGATGCGTGCAAGAAGTGAGCCTTCATACACAACGGGGTATTCGCGGATGGTAAACAAAAGCCCATCACAAGGGCTTAGTAAACTCTCTTTAATAACACCCTCGAGTGGATCGATGATCTCGCCTAGTTTTTCACCTTTTTTGACCATCACATTATGTTCAAGAGTTGGTATAAAAATACCGGCATCCGAGGCATTGATAAAATGTACCGATGAATTTTGTGTCGAAACAGAGGTTTTACAGGGATGCATTGGCTCATCAATAATGCCAGCGTATGCCATAAAGTTTAAAATACCCTTAGCAAGATTTTCACCATACTCTTTGGTAATGCGCATACCAACCCCCATTTCAACAACAAGGGTTTTCGTACCGATTGAGTTTAGTGCGTGTGAGAATGTAGACTCCAAAACGGTGACAGCATCGTGTACCCAGATAAAATCAATTCCCAACTTTTCAGCCAAAGGTACAAGATCATGCGCGTTTGATCGGCTGATGCGAATTTGAGGAAGCTCTTTTAGAAAAATATTGCTCGCATGAATGTCGATGGCAAAGTCGCTTCCTTTGACCGTTTCCACAATAGCATTGGCAACTTGTGCCGGTAGAAAGTCTGCGGTGTGACCGGGAAATGAACGGTTTAGATCGACATCGTAAAAAGGAAAATTGCGGCTGATACTGTCGATACCCATAGGGTTCATCGAAGGGTAAATATCGACAATACCTTTAATCTTTTTGGGGTTTTCTCGAAGCCATTTAATGAGCAAATAGCAGACATACTGCCCCTCGAGCTCATCGCCATGCGTGCCTGTAACGATGGAAATCCGTTTGGTTGATTTGGTGATGTCCGGTGGATTGAAACGGTTTCGTTTGAGTTTCAACGTCTCTTCCACAGGGAGCTTGACACTAAAAACCTCTTCAATCATTGCTCATCCCTTGCCACAGTAACGTTTACATGTAAGTTTTGTTGGCTCTTTCCTATAAAGACACCACGGTTGAGACGACAGTCCATAAAGTCGCGTCCATGCGCTATTTTGATGTAAGGTTGATGTTCTAACATGATCCCATTGGTTGGGTCAAACCCTCTCCAGTATCCATCAATATAAGCTTCTACCCACGCATGGCTTTCACCTTCACCATCAATAAATCCAGCAACATAACGCGCAGGGATGTTGTTCAGTCTTAAAAGGGTGATGAGCAAATGACTAAAGTCTTGACAGACGCCTTGGTGGCGCAAAAGTAGGGCGTCGGCATCACAGGTTGTGGTCGAAACACCTGCTAAATATTCAAAGTTTTGAAAGATGGTTTGGTTAAGCATCTTCGCTAAACTCAGTGGCGATTGTGGAAGCATTAAAGTCTCTAAATACTCTTTTGCCATAGTTGAAAAAGGCGTCAGCATCGTTGGATGGAGGTACAAAGAGGCATTCTCGTTATCTTTGTATTGGTAGCTTCCATGAAAGACCACACTCCCTGTGAGCATGGCTTCAAAATTGCGGTGAAATTTTTCAATCGTACCAAAAATAAGATCGTTTCCAAAGCCATCTTTGGTTAAAGAAAATGGCACATCATTGTTGATGCGAAGCTCCCAATCAAGAAGTGTTTGCACCCCATTGCTGAGTGGAAGCATACGCAAGCAAAAGGCATGTTTGCGTACGGCTTCTTTAAAGTTAAGCGTAAATGCGTATGAAAAATTAACTTTCATGGACATAGGCGAGCGTTCCGTAAATTGAATTTATTTTTTCTAATGTTTTATATTTGTTGCTCGATGAAAGAGCGATATGTTTATGGTTTGGACGAATTTTTTCCGCAATAATGTTGAGCTTTTCCACATCTAAAAGCGCGGCTTCAATGCTATCGTATATGCGAATATTCAAATCCATTCTCTCTACAACCTTTCCAAATTGAATCAAAGGCGAGTCTTTGGCTTCAACGAGCGAAAGCTCTAAATTTCCCCAGATAGCATCAAGCTCTTTGAGGGTTGACTCAAGCCAAAAAACTGAAACGGTACGCTCCTCTTTTGCTGTTTGATACGCAAGGTAAAGGGCATTTATGCGGCTAAACATACGATTTGAGAGGTGTGAACGTGTCAAAATCGCATTTTCTCTCGCACAATTAATAACAGTAATAAGACTTGCGTACTCGACATCAAAAACACTTTGGCGCAAAAATGCTTGTGAAGAGTCATAGTTTAGCTCAATACCCAATCTAGCATAGAAATTTTTGGCATCATCAAAATCAACGTCGAGTATTTTATCAAAAAGTTGGATAACAAGACGAGTCATACTCTCCGCTCTTTGGATGTAGCGACCCATCCAATAAAGTTGTTCCGCACTTTGAGGTGATATGAGAATCATCGCTTCTCCTTTAAAATCCATGTGTCTTTAAAACCGCCACCTTGTGAGGAGTTGACGATGTAACTGGTTGGATCCATGGCAAAACGTGTGAGCCCTCCTGGCCAGACGAAGATGTCTTCGCCATACAGTGAGAACATTCTAAGGTCTGCTTTGCGTGGTGAGAAGGCACCTGTTTCATCCAAGCATTCGATGTCATAAAACTCGATAATCTCTTGTGCAATGAAACGACGCGGTTCTGCACAAATGGCATCTTTGAGTTTTTCACGTTCACTTTTGGTCAGAAGTGAGCCAAAGACAACGCCATACCCACCCGCTTCTGCAACGTCTTTAATGACAAGATTTCGCATGTTTTGCAAAATGTGATTGCGATCTTTCTCAAAAAAGGCCAAGTAGGTCGGTGCATTTTGCAAGATTGGATCTTCTTTGAGGTAATAACGAATCATATCAGGTACAAAATAGTAGATGCCTTTATCGTCCGCGATGCCATTTCCGATGCTGTTCATCAAAGCGACATTGCCAGAACGGTATACTTGCGTGATGTTGGGAACGCCGATCAGCGAGTCAGGATTGAACTCAATAGGATCGAGCGCGTCATCATCGAGTCTTCGATACACAGAACCCACACGTGCTTTTTTACCGCTGTAGGTTTTGAGGTAGAGTTTGTCTTTTTCAACCACCAAGTCATCACCTGTTGCCAAGATAGCACCGCTCTCTTTTGCAAGATAGGAGTGCTCGTAAAAGGCGGAGTTATAACGTCCAGGTGTTAAGATAACGTTGATACCGCCCGTATTGACATGCTCCATCGCTGCAGCTAAACGGCTTGGGTAGTCTTGAACACTTTGAATCGGAAGCTTTTCAAAAAACTCTGGGAACACTTTGCGCGTTAGCATGCGTAAAGAGAGTGGGTAACTCACACCACTTGGAACGCGAAGGTTGTCTTCCAGCACAACCCAGCCATCTCCGACACTGTTTTTAACAAGGTCGATACCGCTGATGTGTACACGTATGTTCTTAGCCACAGGCGTGTTGGCAAAAGCGGGAAGATAGGCTTTTGAGGAAAAGACAAATTCGCTAGGAATGATGCCGTCTTTAAGAATCTTTTGCGCTCCATAAATGTCTTCTAAAAAGAGATTGAGTGCGTGGATGCGTTGTTGTATTCCTTTTTCAAGGTAGGAAAACTCCCCATGTGAGACAATGCGAGGAATGATGTCAAAAGGAAATTTACGCTCTATGAAAGCGTTGTTTTTAAAAAGGTTGAAGTTGATCGCTTCGGTATTCATGTAGGCGAGCAACTCTTGGACGCGTTTCTTGTCGATGGTGTTTAAGATGCCTTTAAAAGCATCATAGAGTGGACTTTCTGACTCTATCATAACCTGTACCTTTGCCCTTTTACTCAAATAGAGTTCATGCAGAACTCTTGACACGCTTTTAAAGCAAAGCTTTAAAAACTACGTTAACACTTGGTTTTCCTCGAAAGATCGCCCGCGCACCTTTGGTGCTTTTCCTTCTTGCAGAATGAATTTTTAATGTCATAAAAGTAGTTTAGCACAAAATTAAGCAGAGAAAGTGCGGAAAAGGAGAGTTTTTTGCCTATTTTTTAAGCAGTGTTACATGTAAGAAAAAAGCTCTCTTTATAAAGACCACAGATAGGCAAAAATCAACCCTTCAATGAGGAAAAGAAGACAAAACAGACTGTTCCATTTAAGCGAGACTTCTATATGGGTAACACCTAAATATTTTGCGCTCAACAACGACATACCCGCAAACGGTGAAACGATAAACGAGATGGAAGCTGATAGAAGCAAAATCAATGCAATGGAAACAGGGGGAAGTGGCAGTGAAACCGCCAATAAGATTTTGCCAAAGATAATCGCAAGGACCAAAGGGTGAATACCACAGATGGAGATAAGTATAAAAAGAAGAGGAATGACAATGATGGAAAAGATGCCAAGGTGGTTGACGCTCTCTTGCAACACGGGTTGGATGTAGCCCAAAATTCCACTATGATCGACAGCACCCGCAAAGAGCCCCACCGCAATAAAAAAAACTGAAAAATCAGTCGCTTGCATAATGCCGTTTCCCCAGTACTCCTTCAACATGGCTTTTAGTTCGGGCTGTTTGAGATAATAAGCAATCCAAATGGTTGAGACGATGAGCCCTGCTAGTAAAATCCTTCCCGTCCCTGTGGCAATAGAAAACTTTTCAAAGAGTGCTATACACACGATAAGGCTGATAATCACAAGAATAATATGAGCTGTCTTTTGAGGTGCATTTTTGGCGATGCTTGAAGAGGTGTGTAGCGTTTCAGACATCGAAACGATGGGTTTGTTTAGGCGTGTAAAGTGCTCTAAAGCATACGAAGTCAACAATCCCATAGCGCTTAAAAAAAGACCTGGCAAAAACAGTTCTGACCACGAAACATGCGTCACTTGCATTACTAAAAGAATGATAATCGCCCCTGGCGCCCAAAAGAGGGCAAGGGTGTACCCTCGCATAATAGCGGTTGCAAAAAAGCGCTGGTACTCAGAAACATTGTTTTTAAGGGCTTTGTTAAAGAGCGAAACCATCACGGGAACCGTTCCAAAGAGCAAAAAGCTTGCAAAAAGATTGGTGACAAACATAGCAAAAAGGTAAAGAGAACTCTCTTTTTTAAAAAGCTTTTTGAGCCAATACTCAATGGTGTCGTTGTAGTGTCCAACTTCAATAGGAATAGAAAAGAGTTGCATCACCACGATGATCGCGATAATGTTGGTCATAGAGGTGAATGACTGCAGCCAAATGGTAAAAGGTAGCTCAAAATAGACGAGTAGGGCAATGCCTAACGTAAAAAAGAATAGAGTGATGTTGCGAAACCCTTTTTTTTGCATCGATAGACCAAAAATAAGCAGAAGAAGTGTAAAAAATGTTAAGAGCTCAAGATTGATTGGCGTAAAGAGTTTGATGATATGTAAGAGTGTAAGTGCCACAATAGCAATTTTACAGAGGCTTTTCATTCTATTTCCAAAATTCAAATTGCGATATTGTAGCGAAATGAAGGTTATGAATGATGGCTAAAAAAGCTTTTACATGTAAACTTTTATGCCAAAAACTCTTTATATCTAAAGCTTAAAAAAATATATGTGCATAAAAATAATTTATTTCTTTTAGTTTTAACCTAATTTTTACTATGATTCTTCGCATAGAATGTTAAAAGGATTTCTCACGATCTCGTATGAAGAACAAACCAGAATTACTACTGTTGTTGTCCGCGTTGCTGTCATGCTCCTTGAATACGGAGCAGAGAGCCGTTTGATCGAGCAGTTATCGTCTCGTTTGGGCGTGGCGCTTGGGTGTACTTCTATTGAAATTTCGCTTATTCCCTCTGCCATTGTTTTAACGACACTCATTGGCGACTCTTCGGTTACGACCACAAGACGAGCGCATGAACAGCCGATTAATATGTCCATTGTTCATCAAATCGTCACTATTTGTATTGCTGCGGAACAAAGCCCTCGTGACATTATGATGGTTGAACGTTCACTTGCAAACATTCACGCCAACCCGTATCCAGGATGGTTTATTGTTCCCATGATTGGGCTTTCATGTGCTGCTTTTAGCCATTTACAAGGCGCTGATTGGCCTGGATTTTGGATCACTTTTTTAGCAGCTTCTGTGGGTATGATGGTACGCAGGGCACTCTCCAGCCGTAATTACTCTTTGCTGATTGTCTTTGCGTTTACCGCGTTTGTGTGTACTTTGATCGCCAGTCTTGCTTTTTATCATGATCTTAGCTCCACCGGACGTGTTGTTCTCTCTTCCAGCGTTTTATTGCTTGTTCCGGGTTTACCCTATATCAATTCGATGCTCGATGCCTTTAAAGGGTATATCAGTATGGGATGGGGGCGTTGGACGCAAGCGACATTGCTAACACTTATGTCTTCCCTTGGTATTATGCTCGCCATGGGGCTTTTGGATATTAAAGGATGGTAATGATGGTATGGTTTACACTTCTTCTCAATGCTATGTGGGCGGCGATTCCTGCTGTGGGATTTGGGATGATTTTTAACGTCCCTCGCTCAACACTACCTTTGTGTGCCGTAGGTGGCGCCTTTACGTATGGACTTAGAGATGTCTTGATGCACAACCACTTTTCGATTGAACTTTCAACGTTTATTGCCGCAACGGCTATTGGTATTATCGGTGTTTTCTGGTCACGTCGCTATGTGATGCCCAGACCTGTTTACACGGTTCCTTCCATCATTCCGATGATTCCAGGTACGTATGCGTATGAGATGATGATAAGCCTTGTCTCGATGAATTCAGATGGTGTAACAGATGCCTTACTTTCAAGCTTTATCCAAAATGGCTTGCATGCGATCAGTATTTTATTTGCCATCGCTTTTGGACTAGTTCTTCCTTCGATGTATTACACCAAGCGTAAAAAGCCTATCATTTAGGGATTAGACGAGAATCAATAAGCTGCCTAAAACGATAATAATACACACAGCTCCAAAATCAAGAAATTTAAACGCTTTGGCAAATCTATTTTTGGAGCTTTTTCTCGCTTTTGTACTGATTAATGCGGTCATAGCAATAACAAAACCCATACCAAGACTCATAAAAATAGCACTCAAAAAGCCGATAAAATAGAGCTCTAATGTAATCGAAAATAGAAAAATCGTAATAGTCCCAGGACACGGAACAAGTCCAGCGGAAAGTACTAATGCAAACTCGCTACTGCCGTGATTTTTGCAACTTGCACATGAACATGAAGTGGTTACTGGTTCTGTACTCCATTGTGATTTTTTGAGACTTTGATAGTGTTTGAGTTTATTGGCTAAAAAGTAGATGCCAAGACCAAGGATAAGTGCGCCAGAAACTTTGGTGGCAATCGTCGAGATGTTAATGATGGCAACCGAAAAGAGTGTTTTAAACACAAAGTAGCCTACAAGCGTCACCGTAAAGGCTGAAAATGTATGTACTATTGCGATGAGTAAAGCAACATAAAAACCGTTTTTATAACTTTTATCGTTAGCTAAAAAATACGATGCAACCAATGTTTTACCATGCCCCGGACCTGATGCGTGAATAAATCCATAAGCAAATGAGATCGCCAATAAAACAAAAACAGGGGTTAGACTATGCCCCTCTTTGATCTGCGTCAGAAGATCGCCAAGGCGAATAGAGAGGTCTTGCAGAAATTGGGCCAAATATGCGATGACAAAGTTTGTTTGCGTAGGTGTTGTTGATAAAGGGTTCATTTTTGGACTTCATAAGAGATGGTGTTGACGACAGACATTGTATTTTGCAGGACTTTAAATCCAAAAGTATTATGAATATCGAAACGGGTTGTATTGGCATATTTGATATTTTCTGCGGTATGAAAAAAAGCCAATGACCTTGTTGAATCAAAAAAATAGAAGAGTAGTTTTGTTGAGTCATTCATAGGATAATTTAATTCTATATCAAATGAAAAATAGACAATTTTATCTTTAATGGTTGCTTGAAAGTGTGATACTTTAAACGTTTTTATTTCGATGCCATCTATTTGAATCATGCTCATAAACGGGGGCTTTTCAACATCGCTTAAAAGCTGAAACATAGTTTGCGTTTCTTGAGGATCAAAAAGTGTGTCTCTATTTTGGTCGTATAATGAGATAAGTTGAGAAGAGAAAGCTTCTTCAAATTTCCAAACAACCTCTATTTTTTCAATGGTGTTATTTGAAAAAATGGTATTGGTTGATGCGTTGATAAATGAGATTTTATTGCTACCACATAAAGCGCAGGCATGGGCTGATGAAATGAGTAAAATAAAATAAAGCGCTAGTTTAACCATGATAACCCTTGTTGAAAAAAATCATTTGGTAATCTCAAGTTTAATATAATTAGTCGTTGCCATCATCTCTTTGATCACTTTTATGCCATTGTCTTTTCGTGTTTTATAGTGTGTTGGAGTGATGATTTGTGTGTTATCAAGATTGTTTAAAAAGATGATTGTTTTTGTGGAATCAAAAAAAACGATTTCGACATTGTTTCTTTCTCGAAGCGTATAAGAAAGGGGAATATCAAACTCAACATTCATCAGGTTGTTTTCAAGAAAGATTGTAAAATTTTCGATTTTAAAAGCGATGTTTTCTCCATTGATGTTCAAAAATGTCATAAAAGGGGGATTTTGATTTTTTTCCAACGAAGCATAGATTTTTTGTAAATCATCTTCTTGCATTTGCTTCTCTATCTGGTAAACCCTAGCAATTTCCGCTGAAGTGCTAGAACCAAACTGCCATTTTATATGTATTTTTTGAAGGCTGTCATCGCTGGCATAGGCTTTAATCGATGTTTGAACGAAAGAAACTTTATTGCTACACAGGGCGCATGAAAATGCAGTATTGAACGAAAGAAGAGTGATAAGCACTATTTTGAACATAAAAAGCAACCCCTTAATCATGCATAGTTTTGAATTATATCATTCAATGTAAAATACTTTTTAAATATATCTTTGTAATAAAATCTTACATGTAAAAAGAAAATGCTCCCCAAAATGAGGAGCATTCTACAAGGTTTATTTGTGTGTGAGAACGCGTGTAGCGTTTAAAACTGCAATGAGTGCAACGCCAACATCACCAAAAACGGCTTCCCACATGGTGGCAATTCCCATCGCTCCCATGATAAGAATAATCCCTTTAACGCCAAGTGCAAAGACGATGTTTTGCCAAACGATAGCATGGGTTTTTCGCGCGATTTTAAGCGCGGTTGCCACTTTGCTGATCTCATCGGTCATGATGACCACATCTGCCGCTTCTATGGCAGCATCTGAGCCCACACCACCCATGGCAATGCCAATGTCTGCACGTGCCAATACAGGCGCGTCATTGATGCCATCGCCTACAAAGACGGTTTTGCCTTTGCCACTTTTTCGTGCCATGATCAACTCAAGTTTTTCAACTTTATGATGTGGTAAAAGTTCGGCTTCAATGTGGGTAATGCCTAAATCCTTGGCTACTTTCTCCGCTGCGGCTTTATTATCACCGGTGAGCATCACAATCTCTTTAATGCCCAGTGCTCGAAGGGCTAATATGGCTCGTTTACTGTCCTCTTTTGGCTCATCAGCGATGGTGAGATACCCTGCCATAATACCTTCAATGACGACATAAACAACCGTATCAGGTGTGTTAAGTGGTTCATGTGCAATGCCTTGTTCAAGGAGGAGTTTATCGTTACCTGCAAGAACGGTTTTACCGTCGATGATCGCTTTGACTCCATAGCCTGCAAGCTCCTCATAGTCGCTTACAACGGCTTCCAAATGTTCTGTGTAAGCACGTTTGATGGAAAGGGCGATGGGGTGGTTTGAGTGCATCTCGCAGAGTGCGGCAAGACGTAGGACACTCGCTTCGCTATGACCATTGAGCGCTTTGATGGAAGTGACGCTAAAGATGCCTTTGGTAAGCGTGCCTGTTTTGTCGAGGACGACTGTGTCAACACCATTGAGCGCTTCAAGGAAGTTTCCGCCTTTAACCAAGATGCCGTTTTTTGAAGCCCCTCCAATGCCACCAAAAAAACTAAGTGGAATAGAAACGACAAGTGCACACGGGCATGAGACGACCAAGAAAACAAGGGAGCGTCTAAACCAGTCACTTAAAAGTGCGTCTTGCATCAAAAGCGGTGGCACAAAAGCGAGGAGAGCAGCGGAGATCACGACCAGTGGCGTATAGTATTTGGCAAACTGCGTGATGAATTGCTCTGTTTTCGCTTTTTTAGCACTGGCATTTTGCACAAGATCTAAGATTTTTGAGACGGTAGACTCAGCGAAAAGTTTAGTTGTCTCAACGATGATAACGCCTGTTTTGTTGATGGTGCCTGAGAGAACTTCACTTCCCACAGCAACCTCTTTTGGCAAAGATTCTCCCGTAAGAGCCGAAGTATCTAGCGTAGAGCGACCTTCTAGGATGACACCATCAAGTGGAATTTTCTCACCGGGTTTAACGATGATGCGACTGCCTAAGTTCACGTCACTCGGGGCTACTTTTTGCTCACCTTCATCGGTCTGTAAATTGGCAAAGTCTGGGCGTATGTCCATGAGTTTTGTAATCGATTTGCGTGAACGTGCAACGGCGAGGTCTTGGAAAAATTCACCGACGCGGAAAAAGAGCATAACCGCAACACCTTCAGGGTACTCACCGATGCTAAATGCCCCAACAGTGGCAAGCCCCATCAAAAAGTTTTCATCGAAAACATAACCTTTGAAGAGGTTAGTGACTGCCATATAAAGAATTTCGCCACCGACTAAAAAGAAGCTGATGAGATACGTCCAAAACATCAGTGGATTGTTCTCGTCCATCAAAACAGCGGAAATAAACAGCACTGCACCCATACAAAAGGTGATGAAATGCCATGATTTGAACATCTCCATCATACTAGAATCGTCTAGGCTTGCGTGATGGTGTCCATGGTTGTCGTGGTCATCTGGAATGGCAGGTTTGCACCTTGAACAACAACTCTGTGCTGTTGTAGAGCATGTTTGTGGAGCAGTTTCATGAAATTGCATTTTCAAATCCTCGTGGTTCTAAAATGTGTTCTAAGCCTTGGTTGAAGATCTCTTTAATATGTTCGTCATCCAGTGAATAAAAGACGACTTTTCCCTCTTTTCGGTGTTTGACGAGTCTTGCTTGACGAAGTACTCGAAGTTGATGTGAGATGGCAGACTGGCTCATACTTAAAAGTTCTGCAATATCACAAACACACATCTCTGCTTCAAAAAGCGCTGAGATGATTTTTACACGCGTGGTGTCGCCAAAGACTTTGAAAAGTTCTGCTAGATCGTAAAGCTTCTCTTCTTGAGGCATTTTTTTCTTAACTATTTCGATGATATTTTCATGCACAATGTTGCAACTGCAAAATTCATCACTCATCTTCAATCCTTTTTTATATATGTTTATATGAACAATTGCTCATATATTAAAATAAATCGCATTAGAGAAGACTTAAATTGAGAGTAAATCTCAAAAAGTTTTACATGTAAAGGAAATTTAAAAAGTTAAAATTTAATCTTTATGCCCTTTTGCTTTTTTGTTTTCAGCAAAGAGAGCTATTTTCATGCTATAAAATTTATGTACCATCTCTTTAGTAAAGCATTTGTTTTAGTTGAAAATACTCTGGTTTTAGCGGATCAAATTAAGTCGTATTAAACTAATGGTAGACCGAAGATTTTGGTTTATTTTTAATAACAATTTTGACTATTTTATCTCCAGCTATTTGTTGTACAGTTTGTATGGTTAAGTAAAATTTGAATTTTTATTGCCTTTTATCTGCTCATTTCTTTGGAATCTAGGTAGCATAAAAATCTATAATAATTTGATGTAAGACTTGATTTACTGACTGATAATTTGAAAGTGTGAGGATTGAATGAGCATTTCAAAACAATTATTAGCAATGTTGTTCATTGCTATTTTAGGTTTATTGGGCATCTTAAGTATTTCTATTCAAAAAATGGAAGATGTGTATGAAAAGACAAATACATGTAACGTTAGCGTATTGCCAAGTATATTGATCATGGCTGAGTTACAAGAAAATTTTTACAGGTTACGTATTTGTGCGTGGAAATTTGCTGCACTTCATAATAAGGAAGAAGTCAAACAAACAAGAGAGCACTCTTTAGAGTACAAAGCCAATGTTGAAAAGAGCTTTCAAAAATATGAAGCATTTATTTCAGATCAAAAAGATCGAGATTTATATGTCAATGAGAAAACCTTATTTATTCAATATGAGGCATTAGTAGAGCAATTGTATTTACTGAGCCTTGAAGGCAAGAACGGTGAAGCTCTTGATCTTATAGATCAAAAGAATAAGATGGTTAATGAATTAACTCAAATGGTCAATAACCACATGAAGTATAATCAAACGATTGCAGAAAAAGATGCAAAAGAGGCGTTTAGTGTCAAAAGTAATGCAATGACTATCATGATTATGCTCTCGATACTTATTGTATTAAGTGTTGTGGGTATAGGCGTTTTAATCCGAAAAAGTATCATAACAGGGGTTCATTTAATTCGTGATGGTATTTCGGGATTTGTCCAAAATAAAGAGTTAAAATTTCGTATCAATTATGGTAAAAAAGACGAAATACAAGAGATTGTGAAAAGCTTCAATAGTTTGGTAAGTACTTTAGAGGTTATTATTGATGATGTCAAACATTCATCCAATGAAAATGCCTCTGTTTCTCATGAACTCAGTGCCACCAGTATGCAAATAGGTAGAAACGCAGAACATAGTACTATTATTGTCAACAATACCATTGAAGAGATTGTCTCTATCAAAAAGTTTGTCCAAGAGACGGCTATACTTTCTGAGTCTATGAAAAAAAGCATTGGTATGGCTGGGGAGAGGCTAGAGTCTGCAAAGAATGAAGTCGTGATGCTCAAAAACGAAGTGGAACTGGCAAGTGAAGCAGAAACCGCTCTTGCACAGCAATTAGAACAGATGAGTAAAGATGCAGAACAAGTCAAAGAGATATTAACCGTTATCTCAGATATCGCCGATCAAACAAACCTTCTTGCTCTAAATGCTGCCATTGAAGCTGCACGTGCAGGTGAACATGGACGAGGATTTGCGGTTGTTGCCGATGAAGTGCGAAAGCTTGCAGAGCGCACACAAACCTCTTTGGCGGAGATTAATGCAACGATTAATGTTATCGTCCAATCCATCGTTAATTCGTCTGATCAAATGAGTAAAAATGCTCAAAACATTAGACATTTAGCTTCTGTTTCAATCAATGTTGGAGAGACCATCACGCATACGACTTCGATTATGCAAGAGAGTGTAGAGTCTGTGACCATTAGTGCGAACAATTCCAATGAAATTGTTCGCGATACGGATAAAATTGTTAATCTCGTGACCAATATCAACTCAATGACCAGCGAAAATGCGCGTAGTGTTGAAGAGATTGCAAGTGCTGCTGATCATCTCTCTAAACTTGCTGAAAACCTCAATCACAAATTGAGCCAGTTTCAATCGTAAAATGATACGTTTGACCTATTGATGAGATATTCAATAGGTCAAATTTACTTTAGAACTTTTACATGTAACGATTTTACGCGACGAGTTTAAGCCGCTCTTTTTTCTCTTCAACCGTTAGGGTAGAGCTTTCTTGGTGTAAAAACTTGGAGAGAAGTTTGGTGAGTGTATGCGAAACGGAGTGCGAAAGAGTGGGTGATCTTTTTTTGAGTACTTGTTGCTATCTATCCTAAAGATGCCATGCGTTTGCTGGTATCTTCCATCCAAATACCTACGTGATTGAGTCTTTTCTTCAATGACTTTTCCTGTAATATCTTCGATAACCAAAGCGATGTCTCGTACAGCATCTTCATTAGGATTGGTTCGCATAACGTTGGTTGAGAAGGAGACAAAAATAGTTAAAAATCCAAGGTAAAAACGATGTGCAATTGACATTTGCAAAGCTTGAGGTATAAAAGACTCCATAACGAAAGTTAAGGTGAAGTTTAAATAAAAGTTATTGCGAAATTATTACTAAAGGTCATATTTTAGTCATTTTTTAGAATATATGTGTAACGATAAACCGATATACTTTGAATAAAATTTAACCTTAGTAAGGAGCGGGTATGTCGTTTAAAGCTAAAGTCATCTTAACTATTTCGGTGCTGATGTTTTTAAGTTTGAGTATTTTTAGTGCAATAAGCTATATGGATACAAAAAAGAACAGTGTTGTTCAGGTTGAAAGTAGTCTAAAAATGGCATCGCGTTCATTAACGGATTATATTGATTTATGGCTTTCATCCAAAAAAAGCGCTGTTGATAGCGTGGCAAGATCGCTCAAAGATGTTGATCTCATGACACCCAATGATCTCATTGAAAAACTTCTAGAAACCGCTAAAATGGTTGGTGCGTATGAAGCTTATCTTGGCTTAGAAGATGGCACTATGACATGGAGTAGCGGTAAAAAACAACCTAAAGAGTATGATCCTCGCGCTAGACCTTGGTATAAACAGGCTAAAGAAACGGGTAAACTTGGAATTACCGATGTTTATGTAGGTTCTACTTCTCAAAAACAGATGATTACGATCATGGCTCCTATTTATAGAGAAAAGAGTTTGATTGGAGTTTTTGGTATCGATATCACCCTTGATGCCCTCACCAAAGCTACTGCTGATGTCAACTTTAGTGGCGGATACGGTGTTCTTCTTGATACCAAAAAAATCATGATAGCTCATCCCAATAAAGAACTTCTCGGCAAAGAGCTTTCTGCGTTAGTACCAGATCTCGCAAAAGCATTGGAGGGTCAAAAAGAGGGTTTAATTGAGTATGGTTACAATGGAGCAGGTAAAATCTTTGCCTACAAGATTTCAGAACAAACAGGTTGGATGCCAGCCATTACATTTGATAAAGCTGTGGCCTATAGTTTTCTTGACGCCCAAGTTAAAGAGTTGATGCTTATGGGGCTTGTCATGCTGATTCTCTCCATTGGCGTGATGATCGTGTTGATTAAAGCCTTGCTTCGCCCTCTTGATAATCTCAACACTGTGGTAGAAGAGCTCTCAAGCTCAGAGGGCGATCTAAGACAAAGACTTTCTGCCACTGCTAATGATGAATTTGCTCAAGTCTCTCGTAATATCAATAAATTCATCGAAAAACTCCATGAGATAGTCAAAAAATCTAAAACCATTAGTAATGAAAATGCTTCCATTTCTGAGGAGCTCTCACGTACCGCATCAGAAGTGGTTAGAAATGTGGATACAGAATCTAAAATAGTAGAAAATACCAAAGAAGAAGGAATTGCTTTAGTTAAAA
>NZ_JANZKZ010000008.1:0-20425 GCF_025770725.1 Sulfurospirillum oryzae
CACCAGATCTTAGCACAGCCGGTGCGATCTATGATAAAAATTTCCTTGCAGCACTTATTAAAGATCCAACCAAAGCGCTTAAAGTAGAGCATAAGTTTAATGAAACTCGTCCGCATCCAATGATTCAATTCTTTGGTTTAGGTGGCGATTTGGATCAAGAAGTAGCGGACATTGTGGCGTACTTACAATCCATTGCACCGGCAACATTGGATGATAAAAAAGTCTATGCCGATGCGTGCCAACGATGTCATGATATGAAGTATGACAAACTGATGAGTACGACGGATAAAACAGCGTTGATGGCATATATGGGCACACTACCACCGGATCTTTCTATTATGATTCGATCCAAAGGGAGAGAGTATCTTACAACCTTTATTAACAATCCACAAAAACAACTGGCAGGTACTTCAATGCCACGTGTTGGTTTGAGTGAAAAAGCTCAAAATCAAGTGGTTGCTTATATGGAAAAAGTGGGTGATCGTAAGAAAGCTGAACGAGAAGATCTTGGTTATAAACTCATTGGCTATATGGCTATTTTCACGCTCCTTGCTTTTGCGTGGAAGGTTAAAATCTGGAAAGAAGTTCACTAGAATATTCTTACATGTAACGCCACCTGCAATCCAAAAGTGGTGTTACATGGGCTTTTATAAAATACATTCATTGGCTAAGACCATTAGATATTAGCAAGCATATAACTCACTAATCTTAATGAAGCTTTTTTGAAAAGAGGGAGTTGATATTTACGTGGCAGAGTTACAAGATTTTCAAGGCTAATTGTAAGGTGGTTACGTTGTTTTCAATTCTTTCGTTTTTAAGCTTTTAGATCAAAATACAACGCTTTCACACCTTTTGTTTGAGAATAGATTTTTTACTCAACTTTCAATCATTGCATCAAATTCTTTGATTTTATCAAGAGCTTTAATGGCTGAAGTTTTGGCGTTATCACTCAATCCTTCACTAAAATGCAAGACATTTTCAAGCAAAACACAGATACCTAAAAAGATAGTTTTGGTGCAAATGTCTCTAAGGTAACTGATGAGAATAGGGGTAGGGAGGTTGTGTGTTGAGTAGATGTAAGTGCGCTCATCACTGAGGTCAATAAACTCGATCTTGTCCTCTTTAAAGCCACTCATTGCATCCACGACTACGATGACATCAGGTTCGAATTCACGCAAAGCTGCAAATTCATTTTCGGGTGTATCGTAACCAAAAAAGACTCGCCACTCAGGCAAGTGTTGCTCCACTGCGCGCCCTACAGCGATAGCAACACCATCATCACCTCTGAGTTCATTACCAACACACAACAGTGCTTTTTTCACATACCTCTCCTAAAACCTAGTAGCTTTGAAAATCTTTTCTAAGAACTAAATACCCCTCTTTTAAATTCATAAGTATCTCTTTAAAGGGGCATTCAAACATTTCTGGTAAAAGTTGTTTAGCGTGTTCAGGAAAGATTTCTATTTCAAAATATTTACTCAAGTTTCCAATTTTAAATTTTAGATACTTGCCACCATTTTGTAAAATCTTTTCATATTCACTCTCTTCGATCTCTAGGACCTTCTCACTAAAATCAATTGTTCCAACGCCATGCCCGATGCATGTAGAGAAAATTTTGATCTGATCAAGCTTCGCATCACCAGATTTCGCGCCGTCAAGATGTCTTTTTGTGAGTTTGTAAACTTCTACCACTTACTGCCCCCACTCGACTCTGTGAAGGCTAATCTTATCTTCCTCATCACAGGGAACATACTGGGTGTAAATCTCGTTATGTAAGATGCCCATGCACTCTGCGTAGCGCGGATCATCTTCTGCTTTTATTGCTTCCGTAAGAGCAATTTTAGTGGCTTTCGTGTCTTTTACATTGCCACTTTTGACAAGAGCTGTAAGGTATTTATCGTAAAGTTTTCTTCCAAATACATAGCTCATAAGTCTTTTTGCTTCTACAAGGAGATCTCGTTCAAATAGAGTATTTCCAAGGACTGAGTCTTCCACAAGTGGCGGCATTTCATTATCTTCCTCAAAACTTACTTTTTGGAGTTTTTGATCCAAAACGCCAAGCGCAGTTGTGAGCCCATAAATAATGCTTGCAGGATGCGGAGGACAACCTGGGATGTAAACATCGACAGGAATAATTTTATCGATACCGCTTAGTACGCTGTATGCATCGTAAAAAATGCCTCCTGTTGCGCCACATGCGCCGAGTGCCACAACGATCTTAGGATCCGGCGTTGCTTCGTAAGCACGAAGAAGTGGATAGTACATCTGACGTGTCACAGGACCTGTACAGAGTAAAATATCGGCGTGGCGAGGGTTAGCAACCAGTTTAAAACCAAATCGCTCAGGATCCCATAACGGCGTAATAGCAGCGAAAATCTCAATTTCACAGCCATTGCAACTTCCGCAGTCAACGCGAAAAACACTAAAGCTTCTGCCGATATGCTTTAAAAGCTCTAATTTTTCCTCTAAAGTATTGGCAAGTTCAATTTCTGTTGGTATTTCATACGTTTTCATTCTATCACCATCTCTTTGCCACTAGTAAAGGTTGCTACCGTAGCAGTTTTTTTACATGTAGGACAAATACAAAGATAATTTTTAGCTTCTTCAAGCCTTTTTTCACTTACATTTGCCTTGCTTAAACACTCAAAACTATACTTAACGAGTCTTTTTGCACTAAAAGGTTTTTTACACTCCGTGCAACATTGAACATCAAGTTCGCCTCTTTGGATGAGGGCTGATTTGTCAAATTTGACAGCGAGTTCAAACTCTTCGCTTAACTTGATTGCACCTGTTGGGCATACTTCATCGCATCTACCACAAAAGATACAACGTCCGCAGTCAAACTCCCATACAAGTTTACTTTTATCATCGTTAAAGACAACGGTGATTGCATTGGAGGGGCATGCAATGCCGCATGCTGCACAACCAATACAAAGATCATAAATATAAGCTGGTTTTCCACGAAAATTATCGGCAACTTTATAAGGCTCAAACGGGTATTTATGGGTAATTTCCCCGTATTTTTTACTAATATCAAGAAGTTTCATCATCTTAGATCCTTCATCGGACTGTTTTTGAGTGTTTTAGAAAAATCTTTTAAATCTTTGTTTGTTAAAATCTTACTCTTTTTGCTCTTGATGTCAACAACCGTAATACGCTCTGTACATGAGTAGCAAGGATCTAAGCTACAAACGATAAGTGCAGCATCGGCAATCGTGTTTCCACGGAATTGGAAACGCAAACTTGGCCAGTTGTTGTATGTAGCTGCACGGCATCTCCATCGAAAGACTTTTTGCGCACTACCTTGCATAATCCAGTGAACATTCTCTCCACGAGGAGCTTCAACATACGCTAAAGCGTAGTTTTCAGGTTTAACATGGAATTTTGGATCGACAATGATCGCCGTTTGAGGCATCAACTCAAAACATTGACGAATGATGGAAACAGAACTTTTAAGCTCCATATAACGAACCATCTCTCTAGCAAAAACATCGCCACCTTCGACAACAGCTACATCAAATTGAATTTGCTTGAAAAAGTCGTACGGATGATCGTAACGTGTATCACGTTTAATGCCGCTTCCTCTTATGTTTGGACCTACCGGTGAAAAGTCACGTGCAACTTGTTTATCAAGAATACCAACACCTTTCCAGCGTTTCATTTGACGTTGATCATCCATAACAGCATCCCAAACTTCTTCAACTTGTGTTTCGATGATGTGTAAGATGCGCAAACTCTCTTTAATTTCATGACCTGTCATATCACGTCTAAGTCCACCCATGACAACGTTACCGTAGGTTTTTCTACCACCAGTAACGAGCTCTGCTAGTTTCATAGAGTATTCACGGATTCTAAAAATATGCATAAATGCGTTGTAGTTACCTGTCACTTCACATGCAAGTCCAATGTTAAGCAAATGGCTGTGGAGACGTTCGATTTCTGAACAGATAACACGAATGGCTTGAGCGCGGGCAGGGATTTCTAAATTAATCGCCTTCTCAGCTGCTTCAATACATGCTATCGCATGAGCGTAACCACAAATACCACAAACGCGCTCTGCTAAATAGCCCATTTGATCATAGTTCATGCGGTTTTCAGCAAGCTTTTCCATACCTCTGTGTTGGTAAAAAAGTCTGTAGTCTGCATCGACAATAGTATCGCCATCGCAATAAAGTCTAAAATGTCCTGGTTCATCAGCTGTAATATGCAAAGGTCCTAGAGGCACATCGATAATGCCTGAGCCTTCAGGTCTTAGGAACTCATATTCAGGTTCCATATAATGATCTTTCATATCAGGGCGATAACGGTAGTCCATCGCATCTTTTCTAAGAGGGAAAAGATTATCTGGCCAATCATCACTTAGAACTAAACGTCTTTTGTCTGGTAAGCCCTCTGCTACAAGTCCAAACATATCGTATGCTTCTCTTTCATACCATACACAGGCAGGTACCAAAGGCGTAACAGATGGAAAAACAAGGCTATCAGGAGAGATAAGTACTTTAACTGTCACAAAGCATTTTTCATCTTGTGCGATTTCATCTCCTGCAAACATTTTGCCACCTTCCATTGAAAGCGCATAGTAGAGTGCGTAATGTTTGTTAATGCTTCTCTCATCATTAGGAATCATTGTTGAGAGGTAGCCACCCATATCGTAATACAAGAAGCGAACTGCTTCTGGAAGATCATTTAACTCAACAAGAGCAGTAACTTGATCTTCATATTGTCGTGTGACTTCTAAAATTTTAACCCTAGTGCCTAGAGCTTCTATAAATTTATCGCATTTCATTAGGAAGTCCTATTGTTTTATTATAGTTTTAACACTCTCATTAAGGAGAAATGTAAAGGAATCAAACTGCCAAATACCAAAACTTACAATTAAAATCGCTAAAGCGATCAGCGGTAGATTTTCGCTAAGTTTCATTTCGCCGTTATGCTCAACTTTGCCCTCAACTTTACCAAACGAAGCTAAAAAGAAGTGTGAGAAATCGGCGATAAAAATAATTGCTAAGGCAACTGCAAAAATACCCATGAGGATGTACTGCTCTCCGATAGCTGCTGCTTTAAAGATTAAGAATTCACTTACAAAAATTGCAAATCCAGGTACACCAACCAAAGAACAGATAGCAATACCAAAAAGTACTGCTGTGAGAGGTGCAATGCGTATCATGCTTCCCATTTTAGTCATATCTTTTGTGCCGTAAATTCTTGCGATATTTCCTGTAGAACAAAATGCAAGTGCTTTGGTGAAAGAGTGCGCTGCACAGTGGAAAAGTGCTGCAAAAAGACCAATAGCACCGCCTACACCTAAACCAAATGCAATAACGCCCATGTGAGCGATGGAGTGGTATGCAAACATACGTTTAACATTGTGTTGACGAATCAAGAAGAAGGCAGATACAAAAAGGGTAAGTGTACCGCTGATGATCATCACAGATTGTACAAAATCAAAGCCAACTCCATTGGCAACGATAGCATAGTAACGAATGAGTCCTAGCATCGCACATTTAAGAAGGACGCCTGAAAGTAGGGCAGATGTAGGTGCTGGACCTTCCGCGTGAACATCGGGCAACCATGTATGTGTCGGAGCAAGTCCTGCTTTTGTTCCAAAACCGATTAAGGCAAAGATAAAGACAAGTTTCAACGCCATAGGATCTAGACTCGCTGCATTGGCAAGAAGATTGGTATAAAGCATCGCTTCACCTTCGATTTTGCCATTGGCTGCGGAATAGAGCAGAATAGTTGCATAAAGTGCAAATGCTAAACCAATGCTACACAAAACGATGTATTTGTAACCACTTTCTGTGGATTTTTTATCATTTTTAACGGCAACAAGGAAAACAGAAGCAAGTGTAGTCGCTTCAATAGCTGCCCACATAAAAGCAATATTGTTACAAAGTACACTTAAACTCATCGTCCATGTAAAGATGAAACTAAGAGCGAAATAGTTTTTGACCTCTTTTAGGCTAATATGTCCGTCTTCTAACTCCCACTTCATATACGTAGTTGCATAAATATTGACCAACAAACCTGTAATGGCAATCAGTGATAAAAAGATGGCTCCCAAAGAATCCAAGAAAATAAAATTATGAAAAAGAGAAAGCTCAGCTCCGTTAACAATTTTACTTACCGCAGAGAGTAAGACTGCTGAAACAGTAATGCTCATCAGAATATGGAGTTTTTGTAAGAACTTAAAATTAAGTGGCATTAAAAACATGACCACTCCAAAAACAAAAGGTATGATTAGTATTAATAATAAAATATCCATTTTATCCCCTTAAATTAACCGCTTTAGATGTATCAAGACTTCCATAAGAGGCGTAAAATCGTTTCGCCAAAATACTCATAATAATCACAGCAAAAACCGCGTCTGTTAAGATACCCACTTCAACGAGCTCATGAGATGTGTACGCCATAAGTGCTAGGCTTAAATGGATACCATTTTCAAACAGACAGTAAGAAAGAATCTGTTTGATAAATGAAGTTCTCAAAATGAAGCCGAAAATTCCCATCATAAAGATAAACGAAGCTGCAAAAAGCGGCAACGCATCTTTGAAAATTGAGAAATGAATAAAAACCTTATAAAACATCATCGCAACAGCAAGTGAAAAACTAAGCGCAACAACGGGTGATATGAAAAAACCACCTACTGGTTCATCTTCAACAACAACACCCAATTTTTTTACAAGACTGAGTAAATAAAGAGGTACAATGACCACTTTGATGATAAATGCTGTGATTGACCATACCAGTAGTTCGTGTGAACCATATTTAACATATAAGGCCAAAAAGATCGTGACCAATAAAAGCGTTTGCAAGGCATACGCAATAATGCTATGACGGTATTGTCTTAATCCAAATACCGCAAAACTTGTTCCCATCATTAAAACCGTCAAAATATCAATAATATTTGCCATAGTTATATTCCCATAATATAGAGTGCTAATGAGGTGCATGAAACCGCAAGTGCAAAGAGCATGGTTCTTTTCATCCCTTTGTTGATCGTAAACCTTGGTCCAAAGTTATCAATAAAAACGCCCATGACATAAAGGAAACCTATCTCTGCCAAGAAAATGATGAGCGATAAAATTGGATTATCGACAAGACCTGCCCATGGCATAAAAATGACAAGGAAGAACCCTAGCATCGTCATTTGTTTAAGTAAGATTGCTATATCAATGATAGCAAAGTCTTTACCGCAAAACTCTCCTAGAACACCCTCTTGTAACTCTTGTTCAGCTTCAGCCAAGTCATAAGGTTTTCTACCTGTCTCAACATACATTACCCACAAAAATGCGGTAGATGCAATAGAAAAAGAAGGAATGGCATAACCATAACTACCCTCTTGTACCAATGAAGAGATATAAGATAAACTACTGCTTCCCGTTCCCATCATTACAACGATCAGACAAATGACTGCAACCTCTTCGGTATAAAAGCCGATGGTTCCTTCCCTGCTAGCGCTTACCCCTGCAAAAGGGTTGGCCGTATCGATACCCGCAACAATAAAAATAAATCGAAAAAGTGCCCCTAAATAGAGTAAAACAAATATATCAGAAAATTGTGACAAAGCACCAGAATGAGCGCCATAGGTAATAGGTAAAGCACAAAACATCGCTGCTGCACTTACAAAGAGCAAGTAAGGCGCGATTTGATAGATATAACTTGCGCTAGAAGATTTAGTTCTTCCTCTTTTTAGCAATTTATAAATGTCATAATAGGTTTGAAAAATACTCGGTCCTATTCTTGATTGAAATTTGGCTCTTAGCTTTCTTGACATTCCATCAAAGAGAGGAGCAACTAATATAGCTGAAACAAGTTGTAATAGTAGATAAAAAAAGTCCATTTCTTCCTCCTTTTATAGATAGTAATACCCAAAGATAAGTACCAAACAAAGATAAATCAAGATATAGCTTGCATAAAGATTGGTTCTACCATTTTGAAAAATACCAATCTTGTCAGCAATAACCATGACGTAATGAATCACTGGCTTATAGAGCCTATCCCAAAAGAAATCATGTGTTTTATGTTTGTAGACTGCTCTTGAAAAGTAGCCATCAATTTTGATCTCTTGTTCGTATTTCAAAATAAAGCTCAATGCTTTTTTAATGTCACCTGTAAAGGAGTTTGAACCGATTTGCATGTTTTTGTTGTAAAGGAAACCACATGCCCATGGCTCAGTTACTCTTACCTCTTTATTGTTTGCCTTCAAAAGATAAAGAAATACGAAAGGAAGGATGGAACAAAGAAGCATAACCATAATGATAATAGGCATAGAGATCAATCCTGATGTACTAGCACTTGTCTGTGGTATCAATGTCAGAACAATCTTTGAGAGCATGCCTACTACATCATTCATGAAAATGCCTATTCCTATACAAAGGCTTGCCAATAAACCTAATGGTAAAAGTCTTATAAAGGAGACTTCTTTGGCGTCTTCTACACATTTGGTATCACGCGCTACACCTAAAAATATTGAACCATATACTTTTGAAAATGCCATGATAGCCATCGCCCCAGTAATTGAAAGGGCAATGATTGCAAGCGAAAAGAAGAAACGTGATGCAGCACCTTCTTCAATGCCTCCCACGACCATTGTTTTATAGACTACCCATTCACTAGCAAAGCCATTGAGTGGCGGTAACGCACAGATGGAAAGGGCAGCAACAAAAAAGATGATGGATGTTATAGGCATCTTTTTATGCAATCCACCAAGGAGATCCATATTTAATGTCTTTGTTGCGGTTAAGACATTACCACTTAACATGAAGAGTAACGATTTGAAAACCGCATGGTTTAAAATATGAAAGAAAGCTGCGATAAAACCTAGTAATGCAATCATAGGTGAATTGGTTCCTAGCCCGTAAAAGGCGCCTCCAAGTCCTAAAAAGATAATGCCTACATTTTCACAAGAGCTGTAAGCGATGGACGCTTTGTAGTCGTTGGAAACAAGTGCGTAAATAATTCCGAAAACACAGCTTAATGCTCCCATAAAGAGGAGTATATAACCAAATTGAACAAACTGTGGCAAAAGAAGTGAAAATTTTATAAAAGCAAAGAGTGCTACTTTGATCATAACACCACTCATAAGTGCCGAAGCGTTAGAAGGAGATTGGCAGTAAGCTATTGGTAACCAGACATGAAAAGGGAACATACCCGCTTTGGAACCAAAACCTATAAGCAATAGAACAAAAAGGGTAAGACTCATACCAAAACCCATATTGAGTTCATCAAACGCGCTAAATTCAAATCCACCTGCAATACTCGCCATAATTAAAAGAGCGACCATTAAACAAGATGCTCCTATTTGGGCAATTCCCAAATAAATCATAACGTTCTTTCCTGCACCTTCACCATCATTGACTAAAATGAGGAATGCTGAGATAAGTGTCATAACTTCCCATAAAAGCATAAAAGAAAACACATTATCGCTTGCAATAACTAAGAGCATAGAGAGAATAAACGCATTAAATAGTGAAGCAAAAACAGCCAAATTGGCCTTTTTCTCATAAAATTTTGCATAATCAAAGCTAAAAAGTGAAACTGCAAAAGCAATTAAGCTCACCAAAAAGCTGAAAAACATTCCTAATGAGTCAAGCCTAAAGAGAGGCGAACTAATAAAACTCCCAGGTAATTTCCATACCAATGTGTTTCCCAGATTGGAGAAGAAAAAAACCGCTGCATAAAGTGAAATCACACTTGCTAGACCAAATCCTATTCTTTGAGCAAGAAGCGGTTTTTTATACAGTACAATGGACAAAAGTGAGGTTAACAAAAATAGAGTGTATATGGTTTGCATTATGCTTCCTCTTTGTTGGTTTCTAATGTGTCAGCGGAAGGTTCGGGTTTGGGTTCTTTGGGTTTTTTGACTTCCGGTAAAGGAATGTTCTCAAATGTGACATTAGGTACAACAGCTTTTAAAAAAGGTGCTAAGTCGCCTTTGATTTTTTTACCAAATTTACATTCCCCAAGCACAGGATCAATCATCACCAGTGCTCCTGTTGGGCAAGCACCAACACATGCAGGACCCGTTTCTATACCAGCACACATATCGCATTTGATCGCAATACTTTTAAGACCACTGATACAGCCTGCTTCTAAGTGTCTTTCCACTTCTTCTTGGATGGAAGGTGGAAACTCTGCATCAATGTAAATTGCCCCATAAGGGCATGCAATGGTACAGAGCTTACAGCCAATGCATATTTCTTCACAAAGCTCAACACATGCATTGGCAATACGAAGAGCACCTGTTGGGCACACATTGGCGCACGGTGCGTCATCACATTGACGGCATTGGTTAGGCATTTTCCCGCTCTCTAGGGAGAGCACATCAAGTCTTTTCTTGGAGAGTTTTCCTCGTATGTAGGCATGTTTAATGCATGTTTTTACACAAGCATTACAAGCGATACACATAGCTGGATTGGTAATAACGAATTTATGAACTTTTGACATAGACGTTCCTCTATGGGTTGTTTAGCTTAATTAATAAATTTAGCATAGTAATTTAATAACTATATCATCGCTGAATGACTTCGTTATGATATTTACTTTTTCACACAAGAAATTATATATTAAATTTATAGCATGAAAATAGCTTAATTTTATAATTTATGTTTTAACTCAAAATTCTAGTTGACAAGATAGTTAATAGTGTAACGAAAGCCTATATTATTGTAAGGCTTTAGTTTTAGCTGTCCAAAGGCTGCATAAAATGAAGTTATAAAAATGTTGAACTATTTTATAGCAATTTCAATGATTTTTAGTTGATTTTGTTTAAAAGAGATAACATTTTCATAATTTACTATTTTCTTTCTGTTTTCAATCCCATGTTTAAAAGTGAATTAATTCAAATCGCTTTAAATACGCCTTGATGTGAATTATTTGCATCTACTGAAAAGTAAAAAAGCGTAGATGCTTCAGAATCTTAATTTTATCTTGTAGATAAAAAAATAAAGTGATACAATGGTCATAAAACGGTTATTAGTATGATCGTTTTAGGTTAAAACAAGGAGTTGATTATGCGTCTCACAAGAGTATTGTCTTTAGTAGTTATGAGTCTTCCCGTAGTTGCTTTTTCACTAACGATAGAAGAGGGTGCTCGATCCATTCTAGCGTCTAGTCCAAAAGTAAAAGAGAGCATCGAGAATTTTAATAGTGTAAAAAAGGAGTATAACATTGCTGAGAATGGATACCTTCCGACATTAGACTTAGTAAGTTCGTATGGACATGAAACAATTGAGAATCCTGGGGCAAGCAAACTTTCAAGCATGATGGATCAATCATCGCTTGTTTTAAATCAAAATCTTTTTAACGGATTTGCAACCGAAAACGCAATCAAACAGCAAAAAAGTAGGCTTGATGCTGCGGCTTATGGTGTTGCGGAAAAAGCCGATAGAACATTGTTGTCATTTACGAATGCCTATATTATGCTTATCAAACAAAAAGGGTTGCTAACGTTGGCAGAAGAAAATGTTAAAACACATGAGGCAATTTACAAACAAATCAAAGAGCGTTCGGATTCTGGTTTTGGACGTATTTCTGAAACGCAACAAGCCGGTAGTAGGTTTACGCTTGCAAGATCAAACTTGATTGCCCAAGAGAATAATTATAAAGATGCTATTTCAACCTTTGAAAAGTTGTATGGTCAAAAAGTTGATGCAGATGAGTTGGTCAAACCAGATTTCTTAGCTACCATTCCTGCAAATTTTGACAAAGTAAATACCAAAAGCTTTACATGTAATCCTTCTATGAAGGTACAGCAGGCAAATGTAATACTCGCAAATGCGCTTTATGAGGGAAGTAAGGCGGCATTTTATCCGAAAGTAGATTTTGAAGTAGCTGGTACGGTTGGGCATGATGTCGATGGTATCAATGGAAGAACAGAAACTACCACTGCATTATTGAAGCTTCGATACAACCTTTATAATAAAGGTGCTGACATGCTTAATAAAGAAAAATATGCGGTGCTTATGATCAAAGAGAAAGAGACTTTAGCCGTACTTGAACGTGACTTAAAAGAGAGTGTCAAGTTTTCTTGGGAAAGCTATGAGTCTACACAAAAACGTATAGAATTTTTAAAAGAGCATAGAGATTTTAGTAAAGAGACGCTCAGTGCATATCAGCAAGAGTTTGCGATCGGAAAACGCGATCTTATCAACCTTTTGGATGCTGAAGGTGAATACTACTCAGCCAGACAAGCTTTAGTCGAAGCAGAGGCAACATTAGCGTATGCCAAATATAGACTTTTGGATAATATGGGTGTATTAACAGACTATTTTGAGCCTGCTTTTGGACAAAGCTATGATGTACAAACATGTTCTCATAAAAGTGCAGCATTCTAGTGTGCTCGTCTTAGGAATATTGGCGAACTAAGTCAGTAGGATGAGTATGTGCAAAAAAATCCTCATTCTAATAGCACTGATTATTGTCATACTCAGTGCAGGAGAGGATTTTTTTACACAAGAAGTTCTAAAAAAAATTGAAGTAAAGTATGGTGCTCAAGCGAAACGACGAGTTGAATCGCTCAATACTTTGATGATTTCAATTCAGTCCTCTAGCGAAGCAGTACAACTTGAAAAAGTCAACGCTTTTTTTAATCAGATGCGTTTTGCATCTGACGAAGAAGTATGGCATCAAAAAGATTATTGGGCGACGCGCATGGAATTTATGGGCAAAGGTGCAGGCGACTGTGAAGATTTTGTCATTGCCAAGTACTTTACTCTCAAACAACTTGGTATTTCAACAAATAAACTTTTTTTCACGTATGTTAAGGCCGTAAAATTTCAACAAGCCCACATGGTCTTGACCTATTTTGAAACACCTACTTCTGTCCCGCTAGTTTTAGACAATATTAATTTTAAAATTTTACCTGCAACGCAAAGAGGTGATCTCATTCCGGTTTATAGTTTTAACGGTGATGCGTTGTATCTTGCAAAGCAGAAAGGATTAGGGCAGGTTGTACCTTCGGGTATGCAAAAAAACAAAAAATGGTTTGAATTAATAGATAAAATTAGGAGAGAAGCGTTATGACACTTTTTAAACAAATCATTATCGTTTTATCGATTTTTCAAACATTTATTTTTGGTGCTGTTATGTGGTTTAATTTTATGAGTTCCAACGAATACGTAACCGAGCAAGCTTATACCGATGCTCTTCATACCGCTAATTCTCTAGGTCTTTCCATTAGTTCCGTTGCTTCATTCGATGATGTTTCTACTGCTGAAACCATGATAAATTCTGTTTTTGACAGTGGGTATTATTCGCTCATTATGTTAGAAGATATAAACAAAGAAATTCTTGTCAAAAAAGAGCAAGAAGTTGTTGTTTTGGATGTTCCTGCATGGTTTATTCGGTATGTCAAGGTTCAAGTTCCCATTGCAACATCAGAAATCATGTTGGGTTGGACACCGTATGGCGTGCTTTCTGTACAACTCAACAGTGGACATGCTTACCGTCAGTTGTGGATTATTTTTAAAGATGTTCTGGCTATTTTTGTGGTTGTTTCGATTATAGGATTTTTCTGTTTACAGATGATTTTACGCATTATTCTAAGACCTCTTGTTCGTGTTAGAGAACAAGCTGAAGCAATTTTGAAGAGTGACTTTATTTTTCAGCATAATATTCCCTTTACAAAAGAGCTGAAAAATGTTGTTTCTGCGATGAATAGTATGGTTAAAAAAGTTAAAGAGATCTTTGATAAAGAAGCAGAAGCGGTGCGAAGATACCATGAGCTTCTCTACCAAGATACCGTTACTAAAATGTACAACCGTCGTTATTTTAATATCAAATTGCACGAGTATCTGACCAGCGAAGCTACAAATGCACAAGGTGCTTTAATTCTAATCTCGTTAAATGATTTTGAAGGTCTTAAAAGCAACATTGGTTATGAAAAAAGTGAAGCGTTTATTAAAGAGATGGCAGGTTGCATCACAAAAGCCACTGAAAATCAAAAAGAGTATGTGAGCGCAAAACTCAACGATACGGATTTTGCAATTCTAGCGCCTTCTTCTTCTCCAGAAGCCTTTGAAGCCCTTTGCCAAGAGATTAACAGCTTAGTGAAAGACCTTACAAAGCGGTATGAGCTGAATGAAAAAGAGCATTTCATCAATATTGGCTATGCAAAATATTATGCTCAATCTGATTCAAAAGAGATTTTCTCAAAAGCTGATTTTGCATTGGCATCATCCAAAGCTAAGGGTGCATTTAACATCAATCATTTCATTGACGAAGCGAATGATGAGGTACATCTGCTCCTTGGTAAAGAGGCATGGACACATGAGCTTAAAAGTGCAATGGAGCAGAAACGTTTTAAATTGGCATATCAAAATGTGGTGTCTTGTGATGCCCCTTCGGAAACATTTCATAGTGAACTTTTCTTGCGTTTAGAGGATTATAATGGGCACTTACACAACGCGGGTTACTTTATGCCAATGGTTATGGAACTCAAGCTGGGTGCGCAACTTGATCATTATGTGGTTCAACAAGCCCAAGAAATTTTAAGCCAAAAAATCTTTACATGTAAAGCTCTTTGTATCAATTTAGGCAAAGAAATTTTTATGCAAAGTAATGATTGGGATTGGCTAGAAGAGAGTCTTGAGGGATTTAAAAATATGGGTGTTAAAGAGCTTTATTTTGAAATGCCAAATTTGATAGATATGCCGACTCATTTGCTGACGAAGTTCTCAAAAGATTTGCACAGGTATGGCTATGGTTTTGGTATTGATAATTTTACGATCACTATGGATAGTTTAGAGCTGATTCAGCAAATCAACCCAGATTACATTAAGATACAAGCATCTTATATGCTCGACCTCTTTGGTGAAAATCTTCTTGATGCCCCAAATCGTTCTTTGGGAATTATCACCGATAGCATGGAAATCAAAGTTATTGTGACAAATGTTGAAAATAACGAGCAAAAAGAGAAATTGACAAAGATGGGTATTAAGTATATTCAAGGCAGTTTAATCGCTGAACCTAAGTTAATAGGATAACACATGGAAGCTGAAGTCACAAAAACCTACAAACAAGATCCCCTTTTATCGTGTTTGGTTCTTTTTACAAAACTTTATAATGTTCCTTACAGTGCGGAAGCATTATTGGCAGGGCTACCGATTGCAAAAGGAATTGGCTCAGTAGAACTCTTTTCGCTTTATGGTGGCTCTTCAAAGTCTCTTTTCTCTCGTGCTGCGCAAAGAGCCGGCTTCATAACGAAGTTGGTGCAAAAAGACCTTAAAGAGCTTTCGCCGTTGGTTTTACCATGTATTTTAATACTTAAAAATCATTCGGCATGTATCTTGGAGAGTTTTGATGATGAGCATAAAAAGGCAAAAGTGATTCATCCTGATATTTCTGATGGTGAAAATTGGGTTGATCTTGATGTCTTAATCAATGAATATCTAGGCTTTTGTTTTCTCCTAAAAAAAGAGTTTGTCATCGAAGACAATCATGCGAAAATACTTGAAAATGAGGGACATAGTTGGTTTTGGGGGACACTGAATCGTTCTAAAAAAATCTATTTTGATGTCATTGTTGCATCACTTGTGGTCAATGTTTTTGTCCTTGCCAGCCCTTTGTTTACGATGAATGTCTATGATAGAGTCATTCCCAACAATGCAATTGAAACTTTGTGGGTGTTAGCATTAGGTCTTTTTGTTATCTATGTGTTGGATATTTTGTTGAAATTTGTGCGTTCGTACTTTTTAGAGATAGCGGGTAAAAAGAGCGATGTCATTATGTCGTCGATGATGTTTGAAAAAGTGTTGGACCTTAAAATGGCTGTACGTCCAAAATCAGTCGGTGCGTTTGCAAGCAATCTCCGTGATTTTGACTCGATTCGTAATTTTTTTACCTCTTCGACACTTACAGCACTCATCGATCTTCCTTTTGCAATTATTTTTTTGGTGATGGTGCATTTTATAGCAGGTTCTTTGGTCATCGTGCCATTGGTACTCATTGTTTTAATTTTAATCTACACTTTTATTATTAAACGTCCTTTGCAGCAAAGTATAGAGAGTACTTACGTTGCATCAGCTATTAAAAATGGTATTTTGATTGAAAGCCTTAATGCCATTGAGACAATCAAAACACTCTCCGCTGGAGGTCAAGCACAGTGGAAGTGGGAAGAAGCCACGGGCGAAATCGCTAATCGTAGTTTAAAATCCAAAATTCTATCGAACTCTGTGACAACCGTTACGTCATTTCTGGTCCAACTCGATACGATGTTAGTCGTTGTGATTGGTGTTTATATGATTAAAGAAGTTGAGCTTACGATGGGTGGACTTATTGCTGCGGTCATTTTAACATCACGTGCGATTGCTCCTATGGGGCAAGTTGCAGCGTTGATTGCTAACTTTGAGCAGACACGAACGGCGTATAAAGCACTCGATGATATTATGAAGCTTCCTGTTGAGCGACCTGAGGGAAAAGTTTTTGTCAGAAGAGAGCATTTTGCCGGCAAAATAGAGTTTAAAAATGTCTCTTTTAAATATCCTGATACGACAAAATATGCACTTGAAAATGTTTCTTTTACGATTGAGGCGGGAGAGAAAGTAGCGATTTTAGGTCGAAATGGTTCAGGTAAAACAACCGTTGAAAAGCTCATTTTAGGTTTATATGCACCTGATAGTGGTTCGGTATTGATTGATGGTATTGATATTAACCAAATTGATCCTGTTGATTTGCGCAAAAATATTGGATATGTCTCACAGGATGTTGTTCTTTTTCATGGCACCGTGCGTGAAAATATTGTTTATAAAGCACCGTATGTTAGCGATGAAGTGATCTTAAAAGCAGCGAAATTAAGCGGTGTCGATGAGTTTATAAATTGTCATCCCTTAGGCTATGACATGCCTGTTTTTGAAAGGGGTGATGGTATCTCAGGTGGGCAGAGACAAAGTATAGCAATTGCAAGAGCTTTCTTGGTCGATGCGCCGATTATGCTCTTAGATGAGCCGACAAATTCTTTAGACAATACCTCGGAAACTCGTGTTAAGAACTATTTACAAGAGGGAATTCAAGGGAAAACAACGATCTTAGTGACGCATAAGATGTCGCTTGTAGATTTAGCTGATCGTTTGATTGTCATTGACAATGGTAAGGTTGTCCTTGATGGCAAACGTGATGATATTTTAGCAAAACTCAATGGTACGAGACACGTATGAAAAAGTATTATAACGAACAAGATATAGAGTTCATGTCTAGCTTAAGTGAGGCGGTGCTACAAAAAGCGCCTAGTTCTTCTCGTCGCATTCTTTGGATCGTTGCTGTTGGTATTATTTGGGCAATTGTCTGGGCAAGTATTGCTGAGATCGATGAGCAGACACGGGGTGAAGGAAAGGTTATCCCAACACAACAGTTGCAAGTGATTCAAAATCTAGAAGGGGGTATCGTCTCTGAGATATTAGTCAAAGAGGGCGATCAGGTTCAAAAAGGACAAGTACTCCTTCGGATTGATGATAAAAATTTTGCAAGTTCGTATGGTGAAAGTAGGCTTAGGTATGTTGAGCTTAAAGCAAAGTCCATGAGGCTTGAAGCAGAAGCGAACTCTTTGCCATTTATTACTCCTTCTGATCCAAGTGAAGAGATGCAAAAACAGATTGTTTACGAGAAGAGTTTATATAACTCAAACCAAGAACAGCTCTCCAAGACATTTCAAATTTTAAATGAACAGATAAAACAAAAAGAGAATGAGCTCACAGAACTTGACTCTAAAGTTGCGCAACTCCAAACAAGCTATAGTTTAATCAAAAGAGAGATGGATATTATGGAGCCTTTGGTGAAAAAAGGGCTTGTTTCGGAGATGGAACTTTTACAGCTTAAACGCCAACTTAATGGCATACAAGGTGATTTACAAACTTCTAAGCTGACCATTCCTAGGGTACAGTCTGCCATTCAAGAGGTGCGAAGTAAACGAGGTGAGGCAGAATTAAATTTTAAAAATAGGGCTAAAAAAGAGCTCAATGAAGCAGTCGCAGAGATGTCTCGTTTGCAAGAAGCGAAAACCAGTTTGGAAGATCGTGTGCAAAGGACATTGGTTCGTGCTCCAGTTGATGGTACAATTAAACAGCTTTTGGTTAAAACTGTCTCAGGCGTTGTTCGTCCCGGAATGAATATTTTAGAGATTGTTCCTACCGAAGATACACTATTGATTGAAGCCAAAATAAAACCTTCTGACGTAGCCTTTTTAAGGCTTGGATTAGATGCTATGGTCAAATTTACGGCGTATGATTTTTCGATTTATGGTGGGCTACGAGGCAAACTTGTTTTCATTAGTGCCGATACCATTACCAATGAGCGAGGTGAAAGTTACTATTTGGTGCATATTAAAACCGATAAAAACAATTTGGGTACGGCTGAGAAACCACTACGTGTCATGGTAGGTATGACTACAACGGTTGATATTTTAACGGGTAAAAAAACGGTTCTTGATTATTTGTTAAAACCCATTTTGAAGGCAAAACATAACGCGTTAAGGGAGCGCTAATATGGTTGTTTTTTATTCATCTCATCCTGATGTTATTCATCATTGGCAAGAAGCTTTAAAGAGTGAAGAAATACAGATTTGTCATTATGAAAAGGCGCTTTTACATTTGCTTCAGACGGTGAAGTCAAATATTATTTTAATGATAGAAGAGCGACATTATGACGATGATGGAATCGAAAGCTTTTTAAATCTGCTACAAGAGGAATATCCTGATGTTAAAACAATGGTTTTTAGCCAAAAACCTACATACGTGCAGGGGTCTGTATTTTTAAAACTGGGCATTAAAGCATACGGCAATACTCACATGGCTGCCATTCACCTTCAAGATGCGTTACTTGTTGTAAAGAATGGTAACATCTGGCTCTATCCAGAGTTTATTCAGACGATGATTCAAACGCTTTCTTCGCAAAAAAAATCTTTACATGTAAGACATGATTTGCTTGATAGACTCTCACATAAAGAGCGTGAAGTCGCTCTTTTGATTAAAGAAGGTTTGAGCAATAAAGAGATTGCTCTACGAGAAGGTACTACAGAACGTACGGTTAAAGCACATTTAAGCTCTATCTATGAAAAAATAGGTGTTAAAGATCGTTTAGCCCTAGCTTTGCTTTTCTAGAACTAATTATTTTAAACAAGTTTTTACTAAGTTTTTCTTGCCCATTAGTACAATAGACGCCCTTTTCCTTTTGTGTTAGTATGTAACTGAAATAAAAAAAGGAGGCAATTATGGCACTCTCAATAGGAACAATTAAAAACCTTACAGGTCTTGTCATGGTCAAAAGTGCGCAAGGGGAGGAGAAGGTTCTCAAAGTGGGTGATCCCATTCACTTTGAAGACAGCATCCGAACTATTGGTGCGGGTTCAAATGTTCTCTTGGTATTGGCAGATGGACAAGAGATTACTGTCAATGGTAATGACGATATTTTTTTAGATAAAAGTGTCTATGTTGCTGAAAGGTTTGGTGAAGAAGCTGTTGTTGCTGGCACGACAATGGAAAATGTGGTTGCAGGAAAAAGCGTTGAAGATATTCAAGCGGCCCTATTAGCAGGTAAAGACATTAATGCACTTGAAGCGCCTGCCGCGGGTGAAGGCGGTACGATTGGTACGGGTATGACAACCAATGCAATGGCGCGTTATCTGAGTGGTGGTAGTGAAAGCAATGTAACGGCAGACTATCGTACAGTAGGAAGCTCTGGATCGGGAGATGTTTCCTATACGCCACCAACAGCGACGGTTGCTACCGCTACCTTTCCTACCAATGATGCTCCTTTGGCAAGCAATATGGAAATCAAGATAGATGAAGACAAAACGATTACCAGTCTTCTTCCTGCTGCAACAGATGCCAATGGCGATACCGTAACTTATACTCTAGGTGCAGGCGCTACAAATGGTAGTGTTGTAGTAAATACTGATGGCTCCTATACTTATACTCCCAATGCCAATTATAACGGTTCTGATGGCTTCACATACACCATTAGTGACGGAAAAGGTGGGGAAAATACCTATTCGGTTGCTATTACGGTCAACCCAATTAACGACCCTGCCATTTTAAGTAGTGCCAGCGTTGGACTTGAAGAGACCAATGCTGTGCTTACCACCGCAGGAGCGTTGAGTGTTACCGATGTGGATGAAGGTGAAGCCGCTTACGTCGCTCAAAGCAGTGTCGCTGGAACTTATGGAACCTTTAGTATTGCCAGTGATGGAACATGGACGTATACCGCTAATGAGAGTTATGACTCCCTTAATGCTGGCGATAAGATCAGTGATACCTTTAATGTCGCAAGTATCGATGGAACACCAAGCAGTGTAACCGTTACCATTACCGGAACCAATGATACTGCCATTTTAAGTAGTGCAAGTGTTGGACTTGAAGAGACCAATGCTGTGCTTACCACCGCAGGAGCGTTGAGTGTTACCGATGTGGATGAAGGTGAAGCAGCGTATGTT
>NZ_JANZKZ010000008.1:20435-31549 GCF_025770725.1 Sulfurospirillum oryzae
CCGTTACCATTACCGGAACCAATGATACTGCCATTTTAAGTAGTGCAAGTGTTGGACTTGAAGAGACCAATGCTGTGCTTACCACCGCAGGAGCGTTGAGTGTTACCGATGTGGATGAAGGTGAAGCAGCGTATGTTGCTCAAAGCAGTGTGGCAGGAACTTACGGAACCTTTAGTATTGCCAGTGATGGAACATGGACGTATACCGCTAATGAGAGTTATGACTCACTGAACGCTGGTGATAAAATCAGTGATACCTTTAATGTCGCAAGTATCGATGGAACACCAAGCAGTGTAACCGTTACCATTACCGGAACCAATGATACTGCCATTTTAAGTAGTGCAAGTGTTGGACTTGAAGAGACCAATGCTGTGCTTACCACCGCAGGAGCGTTGAGTGTTACCGATGTGGATGAAGGTGAAGCAGCGTATGTTGCTCAAAGCAGTGTGGCAGGAACTTACGGAACCTTTAGTATTGCCAGTGATGGAACATGGACGTATACCGCTAATGAGAGTTATGACTCACTGAACGCTGGCGATAAGATCAGTGATACCTTTAATGTCGCAAGTATCGATGGAACACCAAGCAGTGTAACGGTGACCATTACCGGAACCAATGATACTGCCATCCTCAGTAGTGCAAGTGTTGGACTTGAAGAGACCAATGCTGTGCTTACCACCACAGGAGCGTTGAGTGTTACCGATGTGGATGAAGGTGAAGCAGCTTACGTCGCTCAAAGCAGTGTCGCTGGAACTTACGGAACCTTTAGTATTGCCAGTGATGGAACATGGACGTATACCGCTAATGAGAGTTATGACTCACTGAACGCTGGCGATAAGATCAGTGATACCTTTAATGTCGCAAGTATCGATGGAACACCAAGCAGTGTAACGGTGACCATTACCGGAACCAATGATGGTCCAATGGCAGAGTCTAAAGTCTTTACGACGGCTGAGGATACAGCTATTACAATTACAGATGCACAGTTGCTTGCTAATGCCGTAGACGTCGATTCTCACGATGTTTTAAGCATAGACAACGTGACCTTGATGAATGGTGCCAATGGATCATTGGTTGATAATCATGATGGAACATATACATTTATGCCAAGCTCTAATTACAGCGGTAGTGGTATTGAATTAATGTACACTATCACGGATACGAATGGTGCTACAGACACCCAAGATGTGACCATTAACGTAACCCCTGTCGCGGATGCTCCTCTCTTACAAGTGAGTGTAGCGCAAGGTGATGTTATCATTAGTCCTGAATATCCAGCCCCCATCTTTAATGGGCACCTTAATGCAGGAAGTACCACGGGAGATATTATTTTTGATGGTTATACCAAAACAGCTGCTATTGATATTAAGAGCTATAAAACAAGTGTTGATGATGGACGTATCGTCTTTTTAAGAGACGGTGTTGTGGTTAAAGATGTTTTAATTGATACACTTTTGCCACATGCAAACAATACTCCTGTTCATTTGGAATTGAGTGCTGATGAATACTTTAATACCGTACGTATTGATAACTTCTCGACCAGTGCAGATAAAAACGCTGAGTTCAAAATTGATAGTGTGAGCTTAATTTCTGATATATCGGTGGAATATAACATCAATATTGCAGCGGGACTTACAGATAGTAGTGAAACACTAGGTCAAGTAATGATCGATCAATCAACACTTCCTATGGACGCAATACTTTATGAGAATGGTGTCATACAAGCTGCAACAGATGGCTATTATTCTGTCGACCCTGATGCTACGGTGACATTCACAACAGATCACTATATGGGAACTGATGAGATCAATGCGATATCAAGTAGTGTCACATCGTGGGATAATCCTGATTTTGCGACAACGACGCAAACAGCTTATACTGAAATATCGGGAACATCAGGTGATGATTCAGCACTTCTGGGTACGACAGGCAATGATTATATAGATGGGCATGATGGTAACGATGTTATTCATGCAGGTTCCGGTAATGATTTCCTTGAGGGTGGTCATGGTGACGATGCGCTCTATGGTGATGCAGACAATGACATACTTCATGGAAGTGATGGTAACGACGTGCTTCATGGAGGCGATGGCAATGACATCTTAGATGGAGGGACAGGAGCAGATGCACTTTATGGCGATGCTGGAAATGACACTCTTGTCTATGATAGCCATGACGTTCAAGCCGATGGCGGTAGTGGTATTGATACGTTGCTTATTAAAGATTCGACGGTTGATTTTAGTACCATTGGTGATACTAAAATTGAGAATATTGAGATTTTAGATCTTTCAAAAGCCAGTGTTTCAATCGTCAATCTCAATCCTAATGATGTTTTTGAGATTACTGATAATGCTGATACGATCTTAAAAGTGATAGGCGATACGAATGATAGCGTTGCTAGCACAGTTGATCCAGGACACTTAGCGTTATGGTCACCGCTTACTGACCAAACGGGAGTTGATGCTGGGTTTACGCGTTATGAAGGTACATTGGATGATGGCGTCACTAAAGTGTGCATCGATCTTCAAGATACTATTGTGCATACTGATTTTTCATAAGGCACAAAGAGGAGGGTTATCCTCCTCTTTGTTTACATGTAAGAAGTTATTTTGATCGTTTTTAGGTGGGAGTGTGTGTTAGTTGCTGTTGCTAATGCTATCAAGTTCAGTATTACTCATTTGCACTTTATTGCCTTTTTCATCGTAGCCAAAACCTTTGATCGCTTTACTTTCTTTAAACTCTATTTCATTTGCAATATTGCCAGATTCATAGTAGAGTTTGGCTTTACCTTCTGCTTTATTGTTTTTAAACGGTGTTTCACTTTGAAGTTTTCCAGATTCGTAATAGATCTTGGCTATGCCTTCTGCTTTATCATTCTTGAATAGAGTTTCACTTTGGAGCTTTCCAGACTCGTAATACTCTTTTTTAAGACCTTCTATTTTGTCATTCTTAAAAGGTGTCTCGCCATGAAGTTTTCCAGAGATGTAATAGGTTTTACCCATACCCTCTCTGATGCCATTTTTAAAAGGTGTCTCTCCTCGCAATTCTCCTGTCTCATAATAAAACTTGCCTATACCATTAGCAGGATTTTGTGTTTTAGTCTCAACCAATACACCATCAGATCTTTCATCTAAGTCACCATACTCATAAATTTTTTCAGTGGCGAAGAGTGATAAACTTAAAAAAAGTAACATCCATAATTTCATGCTTTATCTCCGTGTAATGCTTTTTTGTGTGCAATCTTAGCATTTTAAATTCAACGATACGCTTTAAATTCAGATGAGCAATACAATTAAAAGATATTTTTAATGGGTTCCGGCTAAATTCGTATAGTCGATTTTTATTTGATACCCAACACCATTGATATTTTCAAAAAAGTCAATTTGACATATTTCTCTTATTCGGTAGATGACCATTTGAAGTTTTTTAAGATTGATCTCATCGTCCCAGAGGGTTGCATACAGTTTTTCATAGCTAACACAGGTGTTTTTGTGATCGCAAAGGGTTTGGATCAGTTTTAATGCATTGGAACCAATTTTGATAATTTCATCATTTTTATACAGTAAATTAGTTTCATGGTTAAAATAAAATCCACCTATGATTTTACTTATTTTTGTAATTCGACAATGATTTTGTTTTGCACTTAGGAGAGAAATAATGGCGAAAATTTCTCTTTCATTGTAAGGTTTGATGATATAACCATCGGCTTTTGCATCCATTGCATAACTTATCATTTCATCATCTGCATAGGCTGTTGTAAACACAATGGAACAGTTACTGATATTGCGAATATCAATCGCTACTTCACAACCACTTTTACAACCTTTAATCATGATGTCCATTAAAACTAAATGAGGATTGTGTTTGCGAATACTTTCTAAAGCTTCTACGCCATTATCGACAATATCCACGACATTCCAGCCCTTTTTTTCTAAAATCATTTTTAGGTATTCAGCTGCAATTAATTCATCTTCTACGATTAGTATTTTATACATTTGAACTTCTCTTATAAATTATTTTGTAGCATAGTCCATGTTTGTAGGAAATTTTTAAATTTCCTTTTAATTGCTTAACATTCAAATTAACTAATTTTAGACCGAAATTTTGTATCTTATTGAGATCATATCCTATGCCATTGTCAAAATATGTTAATAAAATATTATTCTTATGGCTGTTCAAAACAATGACGATTTTTGGATTTTTAGTCTCTTTAAATGCGTATTTAAAGCTGTTGGTGACAAGTTCATTGATAATTAAACCTATGGGGATGATTTCATTGAGCGAAAGTTCTATCTCTTGAGACTTAAAGACTATTTTGACATGGTCATTGATGGTGCTTTGAATGTTTAAATATAATTTTTCTATAAAGCGCTTGGCATTGACTTTTTCAAGATCATTAGAGACATAAAGCATTGAATGAACCATTGCCATAGCGTCTATTCTATTTTTGCTAGCTTGAATGATTTCTTGAGTTTTTTGGTCTTCTTGTTCAGCTTGTATGGCGAGCATTGAAGAGACGATATTGAGGTTATTTTTGACTCTATGATGGATTTCATTGTAGAGCAGATCTTTTTTATAATTTGAGTTGATAAGTCTTTTATAGGCATCAATGCGCGTTGTTTCGTAATAGATGGCAAAGACAAACGTAATTAATAAAATAGATATAAAATTTGGGATAGCCACTTCATTATGCAAAAAAACACTTACATGTAAAGATTCTTGATAATAAAAAAGTGCTAATACTAAAAAAAGTAAGAAAGTAATGCTAAATATGAGTCCTCGTTTCCAGCTAAAAAGAGAAAATGTAGCCAATATGAAAGGAAATATAAACCCAGGTGTGTAATCATCAAAATGATATATAAAGACAACAGCGATTGTTTCGACGGCAAGTATCATCAAAATAGCATACGAAGCATGATCATATTTACCTTTTTGATAAAAAATAAAAAATGATAATGTAACAAGTATAAACATTGTTGATGTAAAAGGAACACTTTTGTAATCCTGATAGTATGTATCTAGAAGGATATGGATAGAAAAAATAAAAAAACATACGGCATGAATAACCAATATGAGTTTTTTTCTTCTTTCCTCAGTGGCTCTTTTGATTTCGGCGCTGAATGGTAAATTAGATGCTTTCATGGCTTAAATTTATCAAGTTTTAACTTAAATCATACATAGTAAGACTTTTATAATATAGTGTGACTAAAATGTGGTTTCTGTTTTATATAATTCATTGTAAAGAAAGCATATTGTACGCGTGTATATACTTATGAATTACGTCTAAAGTATAAAGAAAGTAAGTAGGATTTGATATATGAATTATGTAGTATATCAATGGGATTGTATTAAAGATAAAATAATTTAATGGAGGTTGATATGTTAATTGGTTCAAACAAGAGACTTGTTCGTCTTATGGTAATTCCCTTGTGTTTTGCAGGAGCTTCGCTCAATGCTTTGACACTTCAAGAAGGTGTTGACGAGGTTTTATCAACACATCCTGTTGTTCAAGAGCGGTTGCACAATTATCAATCAACGCTTGAAGATCTTCGTGTCACTGAATCACAATATCTTCCATCTCTTGATTATTCAGGAGATTTTGAAAAAGCAAAAACAGATAGTCCTACTACGAATTTTAATAGTCGTTCACTTTACAGTTACGAGCATTCGTTGCAACTCACGCAAAATCTTTTTAATGGCTTTGGAACATTGTATGAAGCAGACTATCAAAAAGCTCGCATTTTGGCAGCGGCAAATAATTATATTGAAAATGCCAATGATGTTGCTTACAGCTTTATTAACCAATACATTGCCGTTCTTAAAGCACGAGATACGCTTGTAATTGCAAAAGAGAGTGTTGCTTTTCACGAAGAGATCTTTCGTAAAGTCAAAAGATTATTTGATTCAGGCTCAACAACACGTTCAGAGTTTGAAAAGATAGATACCTCCCTGTCATTAGCCCAATCTAACTACATTGTTGCTCAAAACAACCTTGAAGACGCGCAGTTTAACCTTGAGCGCGTATTGGGGCGATATGTAAAAGCTGAAGAGTTAGAAAAAATCTCTTTTTCAGGAACATTGCCTTCAAGTGAAGATGAAATGAAAGAGTTTGCACGCCTGTACAATCCTTCTGTTTTAGTAAGTCACTATAACATTAAAGCAGCTGAAGCACAACGTTCAGCAGCTTATAAAAACTACTATCCAAAAATTGATGCGTATGCTCGTAAAAGCTGGGCAGATGATATTGGTGGAACTCCAGGAAGAGATGAAAGAAGTGCCGTAGGCATTAAAATTTCTTACAATCTTTACCGTGGTGGTGCTGATGAAGCACAAGTTGCAAAAAGTATGACTCAAATTTCACGCGAACAAGAGAATAAACGTGATGTCATTCGTAAACTTGATGAGCAAGGAAGACTTTCATGGAGTGCAAAAACGTATGTTGCACAACAACTTGATTACCTTGTAAAATATTCTAAAACCAGTGCTAAAACCCTTGAACTTTATCAACAAGAGTATGATTTAGGTCGTAGAACATTGTTAGATCTTTTAGTGGCGCAAAATGATTATGTATCTGCTCGTACTCAAGTCATCAAAGCTCAAAATGACCTTACCTTTGCTAACTACAGAATTTTAGATGCAATGGGCACTATGGTTCAAAATGTTCTTGGCTCTAAAGCTTTAGATTATACAAAACGTGTCAAACTTGATGTTGTAGATGGTAAATTAGATCACGACTCTGATCTTGGCACTCTTCTTTTTGAAAAGCGTGAGGCTAAAGAATAAACATTAGTTATTTTATGGGAATGGTGGTTTTTAAATATGGAAGATAAAAATGAGCAAAGGATCGAAGATCCACAAGGATTAGCCTTCTCGGTTGATCCTTTGCTTCAATGTTTGGTTCTCTTTACGCAACTCTATCATAAGCCTTTTAGTGCTGAAGCATTGATGGCTGGGTTGCCTCTTTCTCCTAAGGAAGAGACACAAGGGCTATACAATTTAAAGCAATCTAAAGGGCTTTTTGCACGTGCGGCGAGTAGGGCTGGTTTAAAAAGTACACTTGTCACTAAAAAGATTTCAGATATTTCTCCTTTACAGTTGCCAATTATTTTATTGCTTAAAAATTCTCAGGCATGTATTTTACACTCCTTTAGCGCAGATCATAAGACATGTAAAATTGTTCTGCCTGGTGTTGAAGCAATTGAAGAAATTATTTCGGTTGAAGCATTGGCTTCTGAGTATACAGGCTTTGCCTTTCTCATTAAGAGACCTTTTGTTTATGATGAAAATGACTCATTGACACTCAATGTTAAAAATAACCATTGGTTTTGGGATACACTTAAACTCTCTACGGGTTTTTATCGTGATGTTTTATATGCCACAATTCTTATCAACCTTTTTGTATTAGTCAGTCCGTTATTTACCATGAGTGTTTACGATAGGGTTATCCCCAATAATGCTACTGAAACACTTTGGGTTTTTGCATCGGGTGTTTTAGTTGTTTATTCATTGGATACATTTTTAAAGTTTGCTAGAGCTATTTTATTGGAACGTGCGGGTAAAAAAAGTGATGTCATTATGTCGTCTATTGTTTTTGAAAAAGTGTTAGACCTTCAAATGGCTTCACATCCAAAATCAGTAGGCTCATTTGCCAGTAATCTTAAAGATTTTGATATGATTCGATCCTTTTTGACCAACGCAACCTTGACGGTTCTTGTCGATATGCCTTTTGCGATTCTTTTCTTATTTGTTATAGGCTATATTGGTGGTTGGATGGTTGTTGTACCCCTTTTGATGATGATCATTATCTTGGGATATACTTTCTTTATGCGTCACATGTTACGTGAAAGCATTGAAGAATCGCATAAAGCATCTGCTGCCAAAAGTTCTATCTTAATAGAAACATTACAAAATATAGAAACCCTTAAAACATTGGGTGTTACAGGGCACATGCAGTGGGCATGGGAAGAAGCTACGGGTGAGATTGCTCAAAAGAGTTTAAGATCTCGTATGATTTCAACATCCATCTCAACCATTACAGGCTTTTTAATTCAACTGACAACGGTTTTACTTGTTATTGTCGGTGTTTATTTGATAGGTCAACATGAATTGTCTATGGGTGGGCTTATCGGTATTATCATTATCGCATCAAGAACAGTGGCTCCTATGGGACAAGCGGCATCTTTGATCTCAAACTATTCAGATGCAAAATCAGCGTATGATGTTATCAATAACATTATCACACAGCCCTCTGAACGACCGCATGGTAAGAAGTTTATTACACGTCCTGATTTACAAGGTGAGATAGAATTTCGGAATGTCACATTTTCTTATGATGCCAATGAACATCAATCTCTCAAAGATGTTTCCTTCACAATAAAGCCTAAAGAAAAAATTGCCATTATTGGACGTATTGGTTCGGGTAAAAGCACGATTGCAAAACTTTTGCTTCATCTTTATGAGCCACAAAGTGGGTCAATTTTTATCGATGGTATTGACATTAATCAGATAGATCCTATTGATTTGCGTAAAAATATCTCTTATGTTGCCCAAGATATTAATCTTTTTAAGGGTAGCGCTAAAGACAATATTGTTTATCGTTCATCTCGTGTTGGCGATGAGCAAATGTTACGTGCTTCCATGATTTCAGGTGCTGATGAATTTATTAAAAGGCATCCTTTAGGATATGAAATGGCTATTGGTGAACGAGGTATGGGGCTATCAGGCGGTCAAAGACAGAGTATAGGAATTGCAAGAGCAATTTTATTTGAATCTCCTATTGTCATGATGGACGAGCCTACCAATGCTATGGATCAGCTTAGTGAAGCACGACTGATTGCTAATCTTAGAAGTTATATTGAAGATAAAACAGCTATTTTTATTACCCAAAAAAATACACTTTTAGAGATAGTGGATCGTATTATTGTGATGCATGAAGGTCAAATCTATCTAGATGGTCCCAAAAATGAGGTTTTAGCAAAATTGGCGGGGAAAAGTCTATGAGTAAAAAAAAGTTTTCATTCGATGCGCGCGATTATGCCTTTATGCGCAGTCTTTCTGCTGCTGTTTTAGAAGAAAATCCTCAACAGTTTCGTTGGGTTATCTTTTTTTGGGTTTTTAGTATTTCGCTTTTTTTGCTTTGGGCGTCTTTTTCTCCTATTGATGAGATCGTCAGAGGTGATGGCAAAGTTGTTCCTAGTGGCGAAAATCAAATGATTCAACATTTAGAGGGTGGCATTTTAGAAGATATTTTGGTCAAAGAGGGTGAAACGGTTAAAGCAGATCAAGTTTTGCTCAAAGTCAATAATCTAAAATCAGCTTCCACCTATGAGAGTATGGGCTATAAAGCAGCACAACTTCGCGCAAAAATGGTTCGCCTAAAAGCCGAAGTGACGAACACAGAATTTTTGCCTACGGAAGCTGACCTTAAAGAGATTCCGTCTCAAATACTACAAGAGCGAAATCTTTTTGTTTCCAACAAAGAGCGCTTAAACGCACAACTCTCAGGACTTAATGAGCAATATACACAAAAGAAAAATGATAAATTAGAAACACAAGGGCGTATTTCTGAGCAGAAAAAAGCACTCTCCTACATCAAAGAAGAAGTTAAAATTTCCGCACCGTTGGTAGAAGAGGGCGTTAAATCAAAAGTAGACTTTTTAAAACTTCAAAGAGAGCTTAGTAGCCTTGAAGAGCGTTGCAATGGAATGATAGCCTCTATACCAAGACTGGATGCAGCGATCTCTGAAATCGAAAACAAGATGCAAGAGGTGCGTTCTGAATTTACAACCAAAGCCCAACTCGAACTCAATGATGCGCAAACAGAGTTTAACCGCATCACTGCAGAGAGTGCTTCGTATGCAGATCAAGTGGTGCGAACAACCCTTAAATCGCCTATTAATGGAGTTGTGCAAAAACTCTATGTCAATACCATTGGTGGTGTTATAAAACCTGGCGATAATCTCATCGAAATTGTTCCAACAGAAGATGGTCTTTTGGCAGAAGTTAAAGTAAAACCTTCGGATATTGCATTTTTATACCCTGGTCAAGAAGCCATTGTAAAAGTAACCGCGTATGATTTTGCGATTTATGGTTCACTCAAAGGTAAAGTCGTGACCATTAGTCCCGATTCAATGACAGATAAACGTGATAATACTTATTATATTGTTAGGGTACAAACAGATAAAAAGTATTTTGGTACAGAAGAAAAGCCGCTCAATATTACACCGGGTATGACACTCAACGTTGATATTATAACGGGTAAAAAAACAGTGATGCAGTATATCTTAAAGCCGATTTTAAAAGCGAAACAATATATGTTTACGGAGCGATAAATGACACTTTATATTATCTCAAAAAATAAAATTATACAAAAAAGATGGTCAGTTATTTTATCTTCTTTTCACCCTATTTTTAGAGAATCACTCCCTTCTTCTCTTGGTGGCGATACTATGGTTATGATTCATGATAATGTTTTATGCCAATTAAATGATATTCAAAAAAAGAATCTTTTTGCTTTACATGTAATGGTCCTTTCCACAACTCCAACTTTTGAACAAGCACGCTCTGTGTTGGCGTTGGGTGCCAAAGGATATGGAAATACAATGATGCATGAATCTTATTTAGTTTCAGCATGTCAGGCTATTCAAGAGGGCAATATTTGGTTGTCACCAGAATACATTAACCAGATGATTCAGGAACTTCCCACAATGCCAAAAAAAGAGACAAATCCACTTGAACCTCTTAGTCATCGTGAGGTAGAAGTGGCTATTTTACTTTCGCAAGGTGATTCTCATAAAGAGATTGCTCAAAAGCTAGATATTACAGTTCGTACTGTAAAAGCACATGCAACCGCTATTTACAGCCGACTAAATATTAAGGATAGACTTGCTCTTGCTCTGTTACTTCGCAATTAGTACCCAAGTACACTAGTATCGTTTTTTCATCTTTGTTAGAATTTTTCTATACAAATTTTCTACAAAGGATGAATCATGGCACAGGTTATTGGATACATTAAATCACTCCAAAATGGTATCTTTTTCGCAAAAGATGCACACGGTCAGATCAGAGAGCTCAAAGCAGGCGATCAGGTCTTTAAAGATGAACTCGTCTATGGT
>NZ_JANZKZ010000009.1 GCF_025770725.1 Sulfurospirillum oryzae
TTTAACCTTATTTTAAGGTGTATGGATATATAATTTCGTCCTCGTTTGAGAGAACGGGGTTAAAGAGAAGCACCCAAAGTAGGGGATTTGCTTCAAGTTCATTACCATTTTAACAATGTCAAATTCAATCTTTGAAATCTAAATAAGCGACCTTAGCCAGGACGCGAAACATAAGAGATTATCAACTCTTTAAACAAAGAGATAAGTCAATTGAAGAACACTTCATAAATTTTATGGAGAGTTTGATCCTGGCTCAGAGTGAACGCTGGCGGCGTGCTTAACACATGCAAGTCGAACGGATTTAATAAGCTTGCTTATTAAGTTAGTGGCGCACGGGTGAGTAATATATAGCTAACCTGCCCTTTAGTGGGGGACAACAGTTGGAAACGGCTGCTAATACCCCATACTCCTTCTTACCATAAGGTAAGTTGGGAAAGATTTATTGCTAAAGGATGGGGCTTTATTGTATCAGCTAGTTGGTGGGGTAACGGCCTACCAAGGCTATGACGCATACCTGGTCTGAGAGGATGATCAGGCACACTGGAACTGAGACACGGTCCAGACTCCTACGGGAGGCAGCAGTGGGGAATATTGCACAATGGAGGAAACTCTGATGCAGCAACGCCGCGTGGAGGATGACGCATTTCGGTGTGTAAACTCCTTTTATAAGGGAAGATAATGACGGTACCTTATGAATAAGCACCGGCTAACTCCGTGCCAGCAGCCGCGGTAATACGGAGGGTGCAAGCGTTACTCGGAATCACTGGGCGTAAAGGATGCGTAGGCTGGAAATCAAGTCGAGAGTGAAATCCAACGGCTCAACCGTTGAACTGCTCTCGAAACTGGTTACCTAGAATATGGGAGAGGTAGATGGAATTGGTGGTGTAGGGGTAAAATCCGTAGATATCACCAGGAATACCGATTGCGAAGGCGATCTACTGGAACATTATTGACGCTGAGGCATGAAAGCGTGGGGAGCAAACAGGATTAGATACCCTGGTAGTCCACGCCCTAAACGATGCACACTAGTTGTTGCGATGCTAGTCATTGCAGTAATGCACTTAACAGATTAAGTGTGCCGCCTGGGGAGTACGGTCGCAAGATTAAAACTCAAAGGAATAGACGGGGACCCGCACAAGCGGTGGAGCATGTGGTTTAATTCGAAGATACACGAAGAACCTTACCTGGGCTTGATATCCTAAGAATCCTGTAGAGATACGGGAGTGCTAGTTTACTAGAACTTAGAGACAGGTGCTGCACGGCTGTCGTCAGCTCGTGTCGTGAGATGTTGGGTTAAGTCCCGCAACGAGCGCAACCCTCGTGATTAGTTGCTAACAGTTCGGCTGAGCACTCTAGTCAGACTGCCTTCGCAAGGAGGAGGAAGGTGAGGACGACGTCAAGTCATCATGGCCCTTATGCCCAGGGCTACACACGTGCTACAATGGCTAGGACAAAGAGACGCGATACTGCGAAGTGGAGCAAATCTTAAAACCTAGTCTCAGTTCGGATTGGAGTCTGCAACTCGACTCCATGAAGCTGGAATCGCTAGTAATCGTAGATCAGATATGCTACGGTGAATACGTTCCCGGGTCTTGTACTCACCGCCCGTCACACCATGGGAGTTGAATTCACCCGAAGCCGGAATACTAAACTAGTTACCGACCACGGTGGGTTCAGCGACTGGGGTGAAGTCGTAACAAGGTAACCGTAGGAGAACCTGCGGTTGGATCACCTCCTTTCTAGAGTATATGAGACACTATCTCACAATGGTGTCTCTGGCGAGACTGGTCTAAGGAAGCTTATTTAGTTTTGAGAGATTGAAGAAAAAGATAGAGGGGCTTATAGCTCAGGTGGTTAGAGCGTACCCCTGATAAGGGTAAGGTCAGAGGTTCGAGTCCTCTTAAGCCCACCATGGGGAATTAGCTCAGCTGGGAGAGCGCCTGCTTTGCACGCAGGAGGTCAGCGGTTCGATCCCGCTATTCTCCACCATTTTTTTAATGGACATTGTAAAAAGAGAAAGAAGAAGTTTAATATCAGTCTTTAGAGATAAAGGAAGATTGATATTAGACTTTTTTAGTCTAAAGTTATTTAATTTATTATTGTCAAAGTCAACAAAACGCAAAAAAAACAATTTACAACTTGTTAGATGTTTTACATTTAATAAGGGAGTGAAATGTGCATTAGAATACAAATAGGTAAGCTATTAAGAGCGAATGGTGGATGCCTAGGCTGTAAGAGGCGATGAAGGACGTACTAGACTGCGAAAAGTTGCGGGGAGCTGTCAAGAAGCTTTGATCCGCAAATATCCGAATGGGGCAACCCAGCTGACAGTAATGTCAGTTACCCTGCGGGGAGCGAACCTGGTGAAGTGAAACATCTCAGTAGCCAGAGGAAGAGAAATCAAATAGAGATTCCGATAGTAGCGGCGAGCGAACTTGGAAGAGGGCAAACCAGATGCTTGCATCTGGGGTTGTAGGACTGCGTTGTAGAATGATGATAGGTAGTAGAGTAACCTGGAAAGGTTAACCATAGCGGGTGATAGTCCCATATACGAAATCTAGATTCATCTTAGCAGTATCCTGAGTAGGGCGGAACACGTGGTATTCTGTCTGAAGCCGGGAGGACCACCTCCCAACCCTAAATACTACTTACAGACCGATAGTGAACCAGTACCGTGAGGGAAAGGTGAAAAGAACCCCAGTGAGGGGAGTGAAATAGAACCTGAAACCATTTGCTTACAATCATTCAGAGCCCTATGATTTATCAGGGTGATGGACTGCCTTTTGCATAATGAGCCTGCGAGTTGTGGTATCTGGCGAGGTTAAGAAAACTCGGAGCCGTAGCGAAAGCGAGTCTTAATAGGGCGAATTAGTCAGATGCTGCAGACCCGAAGCGAAGTGATCTATCCATGAGCAGGTTGAAGCTGGTGTAAGAGCTAGTGGAGGACCGAACTCGCTGACGTTGAAAAGTCTTGGGATGACTTGTGGATAGGGGTGAAAGGCCAATCAAACTTCGTGATAGCTGGTTCTCTCCGAAATATATTTAGGTATAGCGTCATGTTGTAGTATACGGGGGTAGAGCACTGATTGGGCTAGGGCCTATACCAAGGTACCAAACCCTGTCAAACTCCGAATACCGTATATGTAATCATGGCAGTCAGGCGGCGGGTGATAAAATGCGTCGTCAAGAGGGGAACAACCCAGACTACCAGCTAAGGTCCCAAAGTGATAACTCAGTGGAAAACGATGTGGAGTTGCTTAAACAACCAGGAGGTTGGCTTAGAAGCAGCCATCCTTTAAAGAAAGCGTAACAGCTCACTGGTCTAGCGATTCTGCGCGGAAAATATAACGGGGCTAAAGTTATCCACCGAAGCTGTAGATTCTATTTTTAATAGAGTGGTAGGAGAGCGTTCTAGTCAGCATTGAAGGTGTACCGGTAAGGAGCGCTGGAGCGGCTAGAAGTGAGTATGCAGGCATGAGTAGCGATAAAACAGGTGAGAATCCTGTTCGCCGAAAACCCAAGGTTTCCTACGCGATGTTCGTCATCGTAGGGTTAGTCGGGACCTAAGTCGAGTCCGAAAGGGGTAGACGATGGAAAGTTGGTTAATATTCCAACACCAATAATAGAGCGCGATGGAAGGACGCTTAGGGCTAAACGAGGCAACTGATGGAATAGTTGTTCGAAGGGTGTAGATTAGATTACAGGCAAATCCGTAATCTTTTATTCGAGACCTGACAGGCACTTGATGCTCTTCGGAGTGGATGGTGAATCGTTGATGCCGTCGAGCCAAGAAAAGTTTCTAAGTATATCTGTTATTGCTCGTACCGTAAACCGACACAGGTGGGTGAGATGAGTATTCTAAGGCGCGTGGAAGAAATCTGGTTAAGGAACTCTGCAAAATAGCACCGTATCTTCGGTATAAGGTGTGCCTCCTTCTGTATAGAGACTTGCTCTCGAAAGCGGAAAAGGTTGCAACAAAGAGTCCCTCCCGACTGTTTACCAAAAACACAGCACTCTGCTAACTCGTAAGAGGATGTATAGGGTGTGACGCCTGCCCGGTGCTGGAAGGTTAATTGATGTGGTTAGCGCAAGCGAAGCCATTGATCGAAGCCCCAGTAAACGGCGGCCGTAACTATAACGGTCCTAAGGTAGCGAAATTCCTTGTCGATTAAATATCGACCTGCATGAATGGCGTAACGAGATGGGAGCTGTCTCGACCAGAAATCCAGTGAAATTGTAGTGGAGGTGAAAATTCCTCCTACCCGCGGCAAGACGGAAAGACCCCGTGGACCTTTACTATAGCTTGACACTGCTGTTGGGATAAAGATGTGCAGGATAGGTGGGAGGCTTTGAGGGTGTGACGCCAGTTGCACCTGAGCCATTGTTGAGATACCACTCTTCTTTATTCTGATAGCTAACTGGGACATATTATCTATGTTCAGGACAATGTCTGGTGGGTAGTTTGACTGGGGCGGTCGCCTCCTAAAAAGTAACGGAGGCTTACAAAGGTTGGCTCAGAACGGTTGGAAATCGTTCGTAGAGTATAATGGTACAAGCCAGCTTGACTGTGAGACATACACGTCGAGCAGAGACGAAAGTCGGTCATAGTGATCCGGTGGTTCTGTGTGGAAGGGCCATCGCTCAAAGGATAAAAGGTACCCCGGGGATAACAGGCTGATCTCCCCCAAGAGCTCACATCGACGGGGAGGTTTGGCACCTCGATGTCGGCTCATCGCATCCTGGGGCTGGAGCAGGTCCCAAGGGTATGGCTGTTCGCCATTTAAAGCGGTACGCGAGCTGGGTTCAGAACGTCGTGAGACAGTTCGGTCCCTATCTGCCGTGGGCGTAGGAAAGTTGAGGAGAGTTAACCCTAGTACGAGAGGACCGGGTTGAACGAACCACTGGTGTACGGGTTGTTCTGCCAAGAGCATCGCCCGGTAGCTATGTTCGGATGTGATAACCGCTGAAAGCATCTAAGCGGGAAGCCAACTCCAAGATGAACTTTCCCTGAAGACCTCATGAAGACTACATGTTTGATAGGCTGGGTGTGTAATGGGTGAGAGCCCTTTAGCTGACCAGTACTAATAGGTCGTTTGGCTTACATATTATTACGTATGATAATGCTATTTCACTTCCTTATTAAGTGTAAAGCGCTTTGTTGACTAGACAATACTAAAATCACCAAAAGAATGGTGAATTAAGCCTATTTCGCTATAATGCGACATAGATTTAATTCACGATTCTGGTGGCTATAGAGAAGAGGAAACGCCCTGTCCCATTTCGAACCAGGAAGCTAAGCTCTTCATCGCCGATAATACTTTCCCTTACTGGGATGGAAACGTAGGTCGCTGCCAGTTCCGTGATTTTTATCCTCTTTTTATTATCTTCAATCTAAATTTTCCATAATTACTTCATTTTATCAATAACCTATAGATCAACTTTTGGTTTTTCAGATTGTTCTATTTTTCTTCTTTTCTATATTAAAATATTCTATACAAAATACATCTTCTCCTTCTCCTCTTTTTATCGCTATACTATTCTCGATCTTCTTTAATTATTGATTAGTTACAACAAATTTATTCTTATATAAAGTTATATAAGATTCAAAAAAGATGCTTTTGACTTAGAACAGAGGCTTGTGGATTATAATATAGAAAATATTTTTGACTGCTTTTAGTGCTTTTTTCTCTATTTTTCTACTAAATAAAATTAAAAATTACAAATTTGGTTTTCTCTCATTTTTTTAACCTTATTTTAAGGTGTATGGATATATAATTTCGTCCTCGTTTGAGAGAACGGGGTTAAAGAGAAGCACCCAAAGTAGGGGATTTGCTTCAAGTTCATTACCATTTTAACAATGTCAAATTCAATCTTTGAAATCTAAATAAGCGACCTTAGCCAGGACGCGAAACATAAGAGATTATCAACTCTTTAAACAAAGAGATAAGTCAATTGAAGAACACTTCATAAATTTTATGGAGAGTTTGATCCTGGCTCAGAGTGAACGCTGGCGGCGTGCTTAACACATGCAAGTCGAACGGATTTAATAAGCTTGCTTATTAAGTTAGTGGCGCACGGGTGAGTAATATATAGCTAACCTGCCCTTTAGTGGGGGACAACAGTTGGAAACGGCTGCTAATACCCCATACTCCTTCTTACCATAAGGTAAGTTGGGAAAGATTTATTGCTAAAGGATGGGGCTTTATTGTATCAGCTAGTTGGTGGGGTAACGGCCTACCAAGGCTATGACGCATACCTGGTCTGAGAGGATGATCAGGCACACTGGAACTGAGACACGGTCCAGACTCCTACGGGAGGCAGCAGTGGGGAATATTGCACAATGGAGGAAACTCTGATGCAGCAACGCCGCGTGGAGGATGACGCATTTCGGTGTGTAAACTCCTTTTATAAGGGAAGATAATGACGGTACCTTATGAATAAGCACCGGCTAACTCCGTGCCAGCAGCCGCGGTAATACGGAGGGTGCAAGCGTTACTCGGAATCACTGGGCGTAAAGGATGCGTAGGCTGGAAATCAAGTCGAGAGTGAAATCCAACGGCTCAACCGTTGAACTGCTCTCGAAACTGGTTACCTAGAATATGGGAGAGGTAGATGGAATTGGTGGTGTAGGGGTAAAATCCGTAGATATCACCAGGAATACCGATTGCGAAGGCGATCTACTGGAACATTATTGACGCTGAGGCATGAAAGCGTGGGGAGCAAACAGGATTAGATACCCTGGTAGTCCACGCCCTAAACGATGCACACTAGTTGTTGCGATGCTAGTCATTGCAGTAATGCACTTAACAGATTAAGTGTGCCGCCTGGGGAGTACGGTCGCAAGATTAAAACTCAAAGGAATAGACGGGGACCCGCACAAGCGGTGGAGCATGTGGTTTAATTCGAAGATACACGAAGAACCTTACCTGGGCTTGATATCCTAAGAATCCTGTAGAGATACGGGAGTGCTAGTTTACTAGAACTTAGAGACAGGTGCTGCACGGCTGTCGTCAGCTCGTGTCGTGAGATGTTGGGTTAAGTCCCGCAACGAGCGCAACCCTCGTGATTAGTTGCTAACAGTTCGGCTGAGCACTCTAGTCAGACTGCCTTCGCAAGGAGGAGGAAGGTGAGGACGACGTCAAGTCATCATGGCCCTTATGCCCAGGGCTACACACGTGCTACAATGGCTAGGACAAAGAGACGCGATACTGCGAAGTGGAGCAAATCTTAAAACCTAGTCTCAGTTCGGATTGGAGTCTGCAACTCGACTCCATGAAGCTGGAATCGCTAGTAATCGTAGATCAGATATGCTACGGTGAATACGTTCCCGGGTCTTGTACTCACCGCCCGTCACACCATGGGAGTTGAATTCACCCGAAGCCGGAATACTAAACTAGTTACCGACCACGGTGGGTTCAGCGACTGGGGTGAAGTCGTAACAAGGTAACCGTAGGAGAACCTGCGGTTGGATCACCTCCTTTCTAGAGTATATGAGACACTATCTCACAATGGTGTCTCTGGCGAGACTGGTCTAAGGAAGCTTATTTAGTTTTGAGAGATTGAAGAAAAAGATAGAGGGGCTTATAGCTCAGGTGGTTAGAGCGTACCCCTGATAAGGGTAAGGTCAGAGGTTCGAGTCCTCTTAAGCCCACCATGGGGAATTAGCTCAGCTGGGAGAGCGCCTGCTTTGCACGCAGGAGGTCAGCGGTTCGATCCCGCTATTCTCCACCATTTTTTTAATGGACATTGTAAAAAGAGAAAGAAGAAGTTTAATATCAGTCTTTAGAGATAAAGGAAGATTGATATTAGACTTTTTTAGTCTAAAGTTATTTAATTTATTATTGTCAAAGTCAACAAAACGCAAAAAAAACAATTTACAACTTGTTAGATGTTTTACATTTAATAAGGGAGTGAAATGTGCATTAGAATACAAATAGGTAAGCTATTAAGAGCGAATGGTGGATGCCTAGGCTGTAAGAGGCGATGAAGGACGTACTAGACTGCGAAAAGTTGCGGGGAGCTGTCAAGAAGCTTTGATCCGCAAATATCCGAATGGGGCAACCCAGCTGACAGTAATGTCAGTTACCCTGCGGGGAGCGAACCTGGTGAAGTGAAACATCTCAGTAGCCAGAGGAAGAGAAATCAAATAGAGATTCCGATAGTAGCGGCGAGCGAACTTGGAAGAGGGCAAACCAGATGCTTGCATCTGGGGTTGTAGGACTGCGTTGTAGAATGATGATAGGTAGTAGAGTAACCTGGAAAGGTTAACCATAGCGGGTGATAGTCCCATATACGAAATCTAGATTCATCTTAGCAGTATCCTGAGTAGGGCGGAACACGTGGTATTCTGTCTGAAGCCGGGAGGACCACCTCCCAACCCTAAATACTACTTACAGACCGATAGTGAACCAGTACCGTGAGGGAAAGGTGAAAAGAACCCCAGTGAGGGGAGTGAAATAGAACCTGAAACCATTTGCTTACAATCATTCAGAGCCCTATGATTTATCAGGGTGATGGACTGCCTTTTGCATAATGAGCCTGCGAGTTGTGGTATCTGGCGAGGTTAAGAAAACTCGGAGCCGTAGCGAAAGCGAGTCTTAATAGGGCGAATTAGTCAGATGCTGCAGACCCGAAGCGAAGTGATCTATCCATGAGCAGGTTGAAGCTGGTGTAAGAGCTAGTGGAGGACCGAACTCGCTGACGTTGAAAAGTCTTGGGATGACTTGTGGATAGGGGTGAAAGGCCAATCAAACTTCGTGATAGCTGGTTCTCTCCGAAATATATTTAGGTATAGCGTCATGTTGTAGTATACGGGGGTAGAGCACTGATTGGGCTAGGGCCTATACCAAGGTACCAAACCCTGTCAAACTCCGAATACCGTATATGTAATCATGGCAGTCAGGCGGCGGGTGATAAAATGCGTCGTCAAGAGGGGAACAACCCAGACTACCAGCTAAGGTCCCAAAGTGATAACTCAGTGGAAAACGATGTGGAGTTGCTTAAACAACCAGGAGGTTGGCTTAGAAGCAGCCATCCTTTAAAGAAAGCGTAACAGCTCACTGGTCTAGCGATTCTGCGCGGAAAATATAACGGGGCTAAAGTTATCCACCGAAGCTGTAGATTCTATTTTTAATAGAGTGGTAGGAGAGCGTTCTAGTCAGCATTGAAGGTGTACCGGTAAGGAGCGCTGGAGCGGCTAGAAGTGAGTATGCAGGCATGAGTAGCGATAAAACAGGTGAGAATCCTGTTCGCCGAAAACCCAAGGTTTCCTACGCGATGTTCGTCATCGTAGGGTTAGTCGGGACCTAAGTCGAGTCCGAAAGGGGTAGACGATGGAAAGTTGGTTAATATTCCAACACCAATAATAGAGCGCGATGGAAGGACGCTTAGGGCTAAACGAGGCAACTGATGGAATAGTTGTTCGAAGGGTGTAGATTAGATTACAGGCAAATCCGTAATCTTTTATTCGAGACCTGACAGGCACTTGATGCTCTTCGGAGTGGATGGTGAATCGTTGATGCCGTCGAGCCAAGAAAAGTTTCTAAGTATATCTGTTATTGCTCGTACCGTAAACCGACACAGGTGGGTGAGATGAGTATTCTAAGGCGCGTGGAAGAAATCTGGTTAAGGAACTCTGCAAAATAGCACCGTATCTTCGGTATAAGGTGTGCCTCCTTCTGTATAGAGACTTGCTCTCGAAAGCGGAAAAGGTTGCAACAAAGAGTCCCTCCCGACTGTTTACCAAAAACACAGCACTCTGCTAACTCGTAAGAGGATGTATAGGGTGTGACGCCTGCCCGGTGCTGGAAGGTTAATTGATGTGGTTAGCGCAAGCGAAGCCATTGATCGAAGCCCCAGTAAACGGCGGCCGTAACTATAACGGTCCTAAGGTAGCGAAATTCCTTGTCGATTAAATATCGACCTGCATGAATGGCGTAACGAGATGGGAGCTGTCTCGACCAGAAATCCAGTGAAATTGTAGTGGAGGTGAAAATTCCTCCTACCCGCGGCAAGACGGAAAGACCCCGTGGACCTTTACTATAGCTTGACACTGCTGTTGGGATAAAGATGTGCAGGATAGGTGGGAGGCTTTGAGGGTGTGACGCCAGTTGCACCTGAGCCATTGTTGAGATACCACTCTTCTTTATTCTGATAGCTAACTGGGACATATTATCTATGTTCAGGACAATGTCTGGTGGGTAGTTTGACTGGGGCGGTCGCCTCCTAAAAAGTAACGGAGGCTTACAAAGGTTGGCTCAGAACGGTTGGAAATCGTTCGTAGAGTATAATGGTACAAGCCAGCTTGACTGTGAGACATACACGTCGAGCAGAGACGAAAGTCGGTCATAGTGATCCGGTGGTTCTGTGTGGAAGGGCCATCGCTCAAAGGATAAAAGGTACCCCGGGGATAACAGGCTGATCTCCCCCAAGAGCTCACATCGACGGGGAGGTTTGGCACCTCGATGTCGGCTCATCGCATCCTGGGGCTGGAGCAGGTCCCAAGGGTATGGCTGTTCGCCATTTAAAGCGGTACGCGAGCTGGGTTCAGAACGTCGTGAGACAGTTCGGTCCCTATCTGCCGTGGGCGTAGGAAAGTTGAGGAGAGTTAACCCTAGTACGAGAGGACCGGGTTGAACGAACCACTGGTGTACGGGTTGTTCTGCCAAGAGCATCGCCCGGTAGCTATGTTCGGATGTGATAACCGCTGAAAGCATCTAAGCGGGAAGCCAACTCCAAGATGAACTTTCCCTGAAGACCTCATGAAGACTACATGTTTGATAGGCTGGGTGTGTAATGGGTGAGAGCCCTTTAGCTGACCAGTACTAATAGGTCGTTTGGCTTACATATTATTACGTATGATAATGCTATTTCACTTCCTTATTAAGTGTAAAGCGCTTTGTTGACTAGACAATACTAAAATCACCAAAAGAATGGTGAATTAAGCCTATTTCGCTATAATGCGACATAGATTTAATTCACGATTCTGGTGGCTATAGAGAAGAGGAAACGCCCTGTCCCATTTCGAACCAGGAAGCTAAGCTCTTCATCGCCGATAATACTTTCCCTTACTGGGATGGAAACGTAGGTCGCTGCCAGTTCCGTGATTTTTA
>NZ_JANZKZ010000010.1 GCF_025770725.1 Sulfurospirillum oryzae
ACTACACGAAAGGAACAAAGAATGGCTGTTGAAACAAGCAGAAGAGACTTTATAGGCATGGCATTCAGCGGTTTTGCAGCGGCAGGTGGGGTCATAGCCCTTGGCGCTATGAAAAAGACTTGGGATCCACTTCCAAGTGTACAGTCTGCTGGATTCATCACCGTTGATCTCTCTCCAATGAAAGAAGGAGAAGTGCAAACGATCCAATGGAGGGGCAAGCCTATTTTCATCTTGAGAAAAAGTGCGGATATGCCTAAGAACGAGAAACGTGACATTGTAGCGGGCAATAAACACTATGCTGTCATGATAGGGCTTTGTACCCATTTAGGCTGTATTCCAACATGGATGCCTGCAACGAAACAATTTAAGTGTGCCTGTCATGGTGGAGAGTTTGATGCCAGTGGTGTCAACACTTTTGGACCACCTCCAAGACCTATGGACATTCCTCCTTTTAAAATCAATGGAGAGAAGCTTGTTCTTGGTGAAGAAGGACCAGAGTATAAAAAACTGGTTACTAAGAAAGCGTAAAGGAGACAAACGTGGCAGAAATTAGAAAAGCGACAGGCTTTATCGATTGGCTCGATCAACGATTAGCAGTCAACAAGTTTATCAAAGTGATGATGACTGAGTACTGGATCCCTAAAAACATCAACTTCCTTTGGGCGATGGGTGTTGTTTTAATGGTCCTCTTTATGATTCTTATCGTATCAGGTATTTTTCTTTTAATGTACTATAAACCAGACATTAAATTGGCATTTGATAGTGTTAACTATACGATTATGCAAGAAGTAGAGTACGGCTGGTTGTGGCGTCATATCCACGGTGTTTCAGCTTCCGTCATTTTCCTTGTGATTTACATTCACATGTTTACAGGTATCTACTATGGTTCTTACAAAAAAGGTCGCGAAATTATCTGGCTTACAGGTATGGCACTTTTTGGTATGTTCTCAGCAGAAGCGTTTAGTGGTTACATGCTCCCATGGGGACAGATGAGCTACTGGGCGGCACAAGTTATTACAAACCTTTTTGGTGGTATCCCTTTCATTGGTGAAGCTTTAGTTGTATGGATCAGAGGTGACTTCTTAGTGGCTGATGCGACATTAACACGTTTCTTCATGTTACATGTCCTTTTACTTCCACTTGTCATTCTTTTATTGATTGCTGTTCACTTCTACTCATTAAGAGTTCCTCACGTGAATAACCAAGAATCAGAAGAGTTTGATTTTGATGTTGAATCTAAAAAATACTTAGAAGGTAAAAAAGTAGAGTCTAAAGTGGTTCCATTCTGGCCAGTGTTCCTCTCCAAAGATTTCTTTGTTGTGGGCGTTGCTCTAACACTTTTCTTCTACCTTGTCTGTTTCCACTTTGACTTTGCAATGGATCCAATTAACTTTGAGCCTGCAAACAATATGAAAACACCTCCGCATATCTATCCTGAGTGGTACTTCTTGTGGAGTTACGAAGTGCTTCGTGGTTTCTTCTTTGATATTGGTGGTATTGCGGCTATGGATATTGGTTTAGCAGCATTTGGTTTTGCAAACGTTATCTTTATGCTTCTTCCATTCCTTGATAGAAATACAGAACATACTGCACCAGCGCATAAAAGACCTCTGTTCTTTGTGTGGTTCTGGTTACTTTTGATCGACATGATCGTTCTCACCGTCTATGGAAAACTTCCTCCAACAGGAAACAACGCATGGGTTGGTTTTGGTGCGACCATTACCTTTCTTGTGTTATTTATTCTTCTTCCAATTATTACAAAAATGGAAGCTAATTGTAAATGTAATAATGGAGGTTGCAAATGAGAGAGTTTAAAATATTAGCGATTGTAATCTTCTTTACGGCTGTTGTTTATTGGGGTGTTGAACCCTTTGCACATTCTCAAATGCATCCTCATGTTGCTCCAGCTGACTTTACCTTTAAAGATCTTGGTGCATCTACCAAAGTAGGTAATGCAACCAAAGGTGCTGAGACCTTTTTAAGTGCAGGGTGTACTGGCTGTCATGGTATCTCTTCTGCTAACATGCCTGCTCCTATGGATAATGCAAGTGCTTCTGCAACATTTGGTGTCGTTCCACCAGATCTTAGCACAGCCGGTGCGATCTATGATAAAAATTTCCTTGCAGCACTTATTAAAGATCCAACCAAAGCGCTTAAAGTAGAGCATAAGTTTAATGAAACTCGTCCGCATCCAATGATTCA
>NZ_JANZKZ010000011.1 GCF_025770725.1 Sulfurospirillum oryzae
TTACGACTTAAACTTCCCAAGCTCATTGTTGAGATTTTCAGTCATTACATGTAAATGTTCTGATGCTTGAGAGACATTGTCGATACTTCCAACATTCTCTTTAGAGATCACATTGATCTTCTCAATTTCATCGACGATCTTTTTGATTTTAGATGCGGTATCAATAAAGTCATTCACGGTATGGTGAGACTCATCAATGGTTTTATGAATAATGTTGGCAACATTGTTCATACCATCTTGCAGTTCTATTGAGATAGATGCAAGGGCATTAACTTCTCCAGCATTTGTAGTAATATCGGTATTAGCATCCATAATGGATTGAACAACTACATTGATGGTTGCATCAATCTCGACTAAGCTCTTTTGTGTTCGTTCAGCCAGTTTACGCACTTCATCGGCAACAACAGCAAACCCACGTCCATGCTCCCCAGCCCTTGCTGCTTCAATGGCAGCATTAAGTGCTAGAAGGTTGGTTTGATCGGCAATATCACGGATAATACTAAGAACTTCTTTGACTTCATTGGCATTATGACTAACGGTATTAAGTCTTTCTGCTAAACCTTGCTCTTTTGCAGCGGTTGCTTGCATGGTGTGTTCAAGGTGTTCAACTTTTGTTTTCACATCACTAATATCTTTTTGGGTAGCACTCAGTGCTTTTTGTGAATCTTTAGCCTTTGTAACAGAGCTTTCAATACTTTTAACTAAAGCAATTCCTTCTTCTTTGGTATTTTCTACTATTTTAGATTCTGTATCCACATTTCTAACCACTTCTGATGCGGTACGTGAGAGCTCCTCAGAAATGGAAGCATTTTCATTACTAAT